>CAZJLQ010000037.1:0-8966 GCA_964546675.1 uncultured Synechococcus sp. | reverse complement strand
GGAAGCCGAAGGTACGGGCCGGCGCAATCTGCTCGACGAAGCGCTCGGGCGTCAAAGTCAGGGCAAATTGCTGGCGGCCGATGGCGGGCTGCGGGAAATCAATCACCCCAACCAGGCTGAACTGGTCGGCCGGGGTGGCGGTGATCACGCTGCTGCCCCTGTGGCGCACCAGGGTTTGTTCCAGCTGTGGAGGCTCCGGCCGCGGTGTGGAGGCCGGGGACAGACCCGCCTCAGCGATGGCCTCGACCCACCCCAGTGCCGAGCCATCGAGCAGGGGGATCTCGTCGCCGTTCAGGCAAATCTCCACATGACTGACACCACATCCAGCCAGGGCCGCCAGCAGATGCTCCACCGTGGCCACACGCCGATCACCGAGGGCCAGGGTGGTGCAGAGCTGACTGTCCCTGACCTGCTCAGGCTGCAGGCGGATCGGCGCGTCCGAGTCCTGGTCAAAAGACAGGAAAATCCCTGGCTGCTCACTGGGCAGAAGCGTCACCGTTGACGCACAGCCGTGATGCAAGCCAACTCCAGAACGCTCAACGGAGCGGGTGAGGGTCCAGGGCTCGGAATAGTCCTGAGGCCAGAGTGTCACTAGAACTTCCAGCCCACTCCGAGGTTGAAGCGCCAATCTCCCGAGAAGTCCTTGCTGGCCACCTCAAGACGCAGAGGGCCGACGGGCGTGGTGACGATCACACCGGTACCGACCGACACACCGGAGCCATCCTTGTCGAGCAACAAACCAGGCTTGCCCGGGACATTTTTCTGCGTTCCGAAATCAGTACCCGCATCGACGAATACTTCCCCGGAGAACACGCTGAAGATCGGGAAGCGATATTCGAGGGTGATTTCACCAAAGCTGCGGGCCACAGCCATATCGCAGTTGTACCAACCACGAACGGAGTTCGTACCACCCACGCAAAACGCTTCGTAGGGAGGGAGGGAACCCACGATCGTTCCCGCCTTGACCTGCAGACCAATCGCCTGCGGGCAATCAGCTTTCTCGCCGGGCTCAGGCCGGCAGCCCTTATGAAGTTTCAACCAGTTCACAGGGAAGAACTGGGTGTAATTGGCCCGCAGACGATTGAACGTGGGTGAATCCTCGTTCACACCGAGGAATTGCTCGGTGGTGGCTGTGAAGAAATTGCCGCTTGAAGGGTTGCGAGGATCGTTGACGTTGTTGAAGGTCGCTGCGAATCGAACGCTGAGCAGATCATTGCTATCTGCGCAGTTGTAAGAGATGCAGATGATGTCTTTGTTCTTGATGCGTCCTTTTTTGTAGTTATTGGTGGATGCTCCGTAAGGTCGTGAATCCGCGGCGAAATTTATTGGGCGAACATTGCTGTACGACACACCCAACAGTGCTTTCCAGGGAGTGTCCTTGAAGGGATCGCCGCCGTTGAGGGGGCGAACGAAGAAGAAATTGCCCCCTGTTTTACGCAGCGCGACTGAATCGCCCTCGAAATCAAACCAGCTCCGGTTCGGGAATTCAGCTTCAGCACGGCCGACGGAACTGAACTTGCCGTCGGATGGGTTCTTATCGGAGTTGATGTTGTAGGCGTACTTGTTGCCGTTATCGACATACCCATCAACGGTGCGGATGTTGCCGTTGTCTTCACTCTGGAACGCTTGGGGCACTTCCTGACTAAGGAACAGAGAACCGGCAAACGATGTGCGGTGTCTGTCGCCGTAGATCCACGGATCACGGAAGTTGATGTTGGCCAGGCCGCCGTACTGGCCGTAGGTGACGTTGAGGCCCATGTTCCAGGCCCTGCCGAAGAAATTGCTGTCCTGCAGCTGCACCTGGCCAAAAACACCCTGGCTCTGGCTGTATCCCAGACCACCGGACAACTGACCGGTGGATTGCTCAATGATGCCGAGCACGATCACCACATCACCGGGCTGATCAGGAACTGGCTTCAGCGTGACTTTCACATCACTGAAGAGCTGCGTCCCGTAGAGGCGCTTGAGGTCTGCCTCAAGCTTGTTGCGGTTGAACGGATCACCGGGCTGAATCGAGATCTCACGACTCACCACCCACTCTTTGGTCTTGCCATTGATTGGGTTTCCGTTCTCATCCTCGGCATCCCCTTCCTTGTTGAGGAACACAACCTCCAAACCACGCACCGTGCCCTGCGTGAGTCGCAACGTCACAACGCCGTCCGGACTGACCCGCTCCGGTCCGGTGATCCGGGCCAGGGAATACCCCTGATCCGCAAACCACTTCTGCAACTCCTTCATCCGTTGCTGAAGGTCGTTGAGGTTCAAAGTCCTCCCGTAATCCGAGCCGAACGTGTCCTCAACAACGGACTCGGGCAGCTCATCGCTGGGTGGATCAAGCCGAACGCCACTCAGCGTGGGGAACGGTTCCACCTGAACGATGATCTGCACCCCAAGAGGACCATCCACCGGAGTGATCCGCACATCCGAGAACCATCCCGTGGCCTGGATCGCATTCAGATCACGCTGCAGTTCATCACGGGTGACGCGACTGCCAGGTCGCACCTGCATGGCGTCATAGGCCTCCAGCTGAAGACGCTCTTCCTCGGGATGACCGCTGATTCCCTCAATCAGCACCTCCGAGATCAGAACCCGTGGTTCTTCAATAACGGTCTCGGTCGCCTCAACCTCGATTTGCTCCTCAACCACAGGAGGCTCACCTGGAGCCTGCTCGACCTCAATGGTCTCGACTTCAGTAACGGTTTCCTCGACCTCCTCTGTGGTCTCAACCTCCTGCGCATGCAGAGGAGCGACAAACAAGGGAAGACCTAAGGCCAAACCGAGAACACCCTGACGGACGGTGACCGCTCTGCGGCAGGAGGAACGTCGGGTCATCGAGGGGTCCCGGGCTGGAGCCTGAAAAGTTCCGCCGACCTTACAGGCAGTTGACAGGGTTGGAGGTCGAGGCTTGGACCCGTTTGAGGACCTCCCCGTAGGCCTCCATGACACCGCCTAAATCCTTACGGAATCGATCCTTATCGAGGATTCGATCCTCAACATCTCCGGTTCTTCGGTCCCAGAGACGACAGGTGTCTGGACTGATCTCATCAGCCAGCAACAGATCACCGGCAGCGTTGAGACCCATTTCGAGCTTGAAATCCACCAATTGCAGGTCGATGGCATCGAAAAAAGGCAACAACAACCCATTCACACGTCGGGCCAGTTGTTCGATCGCTGACAATCTCGCCTCGTCCGCAACCCCCAGCAGGCGGACCCTGGCATCGGTGAGCAGGGGGTCCCCTAGCGCGTCGTCCTTGTAATAGAGGTCGAGCAGGGGAGGATCGAGCTGGGTTCCCTGCGCGATCGGGGTCTGCCGGCAGAGGGATCCTGTGGCGATGTTGCGCAGCACCACCTCCAGGGGAATGATCTCAACCCGCTGCACCACCATCCAGGTCTCTCCGGCGAGACCGACGTAGTGGGTGGGGATTCCGGCAGCGGCCAGCAGTTCGAACAAACGGGCTGAGATCTGGCAGTTCAGTCGTCCCTTGTCCTCAAGCTGAGCTTTCTTCTGGGCATTGAACGCTGTTGCATCGTTTTTGTATTCCACCAACACCTGTCCCGGATCTGGGAGAGCAAACACCCGCTTGGCTTTGCCTTCGTAGAGCAGCTCTCCGTGGTCAGGAGTCATGGCGTTGCCTCAACAGAGGGTTCCTCTACAGCAGCATGACCACCGGGTTCGCGTGGCGACCGCAACGACGAATCCAGTTCGACGGCTCCCTCCTGCAGGGTCCAGAGGCTGTAACGGTCATCCAGCCGTGAGGTGAGCCGTTCCAGCCGTTCCCGGGGACGAGCCCCATCGCCCCCGGCAGCCAGCTGCAAACGCAACTGAACCCGCAGCAGTTCAACCGCCAGGCTCCACGCCTGATCCGCTGCCGCCTGATCGAGCGCCAGTTCAAGCAAGGCATCCGCCTGCTCTGCATCGTCCTGGGCCAGAAGATCAGCGGCCATGCCCAGACGCCGCGCCGCCACTGCTCCCGTCTCCCGTCCAGCAAGCAGCACCGCAGCAGCCGAGATGGAATCCCCGGCTGAGGCTTCATGGTGCGCAAGCCGGTCCAGGCCGTTGACCCTCACCAGCGGTGACGCAGCACCACCATCCCCCGCTTCCACCAGCTCTTCCCGTTCGAGGGCCTGCAGGTCGCCGTTCACCAGACGCCGCAGCATCAACGCGGCGCGTGGATGGTCCAGCGCCGCATCCGCTGCCTGCCAAGCCATCAGCAGCCAGCGCCGTCGTTCCTCACCAGCGGAAGGACTCCAGCGGTTCAGAACCACAAGCGCACTCTCTGGTGAGCGACACACCATCAGAGCCTGGGCTGTGGTGAACACCTGGTCGACGCTCTGGGGCCTGGGGTCAACCGCAAGCAAACGATCGCGGATCAGCTGCAGTCGCTCAGGCATCCCATCGGTCAACGCCACGCGACAGCCCTGCTGCAACTCAGCCACATCCCGGCTGAGCAGCAACTGCTCAAAGGCGGCCTGGGTCATCGGTGGGGGCTGTGCCACCGGTGGCGCTGCAGCAAGCAGCGTCATCACGAGAGCGAAGGGGGAGGTCCCCATGGCGGCCTGCGTTCTACAAAGGAAACCTAAGAGGCACATCCAGCCCCGCCGTCAACCATGGCCATCTCGACCACCCGTCCCAACGCCCTGCCTCCTCTGCAAAGGGTGCTTGTTGTGGGTGGCGGTGGTCGGGAACATGCACTCACGTGGGCTCTCGGTAAATGTCCGAGCATGGAGGCCGTCTGGATCACCCCAGGCAACGGTGGACTGGTCGATGAGCAGCGCAACAGCATTGCTGAAACCGACGGCCCAAACCTGGTTGAGCTGTGCCGCAGGAAAGCGATTGATTTGGTCGTTGTCGGTCCGGAGGCTCCGCTGGCTGCAGGTGTTGCTGACCATCTCCGCCAGGAGGGCATCCCCGTGTTTGGCCCCGGAGCCGAAGGGGCACAACTGGAAGCGAGCAAAGCCTGGGCGAAACAACTGATGCGTGACGCCGGCATTCCGACAGCCGGGCACTGGGCTGTGAACAGCGAGGCGCAGGCCCTCGCTGTGCTGGAGCAGGTCAAGCGGCCGCTGGTGGTGAAAGCAGACGGACTTGCGGCTGGTAAGGGTGTGACCGTTGCGGACACAGTCGCTGAAGCGGAACAGGCGATCCGCTCTGCCTTCGAGGGGCGCTTCGGCGAGGCGGGATCGCAGCTTGTCCTGGAGGAACGGCTTCAGGGGCCAGAGGTTTCCGTCTTCGCCCTCTGCGATGGAGAGCGCATGGTGATTCTTCCCCCAGCTCAGGATCACAAACGGCTGGAGGAAGGAGACCGAGGCCCGAACACAGGCGGCATGGGCGCCTATGCCCCAGCGCCGCTGCTGGACGCAGCTGGACTGGAGCAGGTGCGTCGTGAAGTGCTCGAGCCAACGCTGCAGGCACTCCGCGGCCGTGGCATCGACTACCGCGGCGTGATCTATGCCGGGCTGATGCTCACCGCCGATGGTCCGCAGGTGATCGAATTCAACTGCCGCTTTGGGGATCCGGAATGCCAGACCCTGATGCCGTTGCTGGGGCCTGAGCTCGGGCTGGTGCTTCAAGCCTGCGCTCTGGGCCGTCTCGATCTCGCTCCGCAGCTCACGATCAGCAACGCTTGCAGTGCCTGTGTGGTGGCAGCGGCAGCGGGCTACCCCGAGGCACCCCGGAAAGGGGATGCCATCCAGCTCGACCTCAGCGGCGATGAACAGCTGCAGGTGTTCCATGCCGGCACCCGCAGAGAGGACAGCGGCAGACTGGTGACCTCTGGAGGTCGGGTCTTGGCGGTGACAGCCCTCGGCAGCGATTTCAATCAGGCGTTCGCGTCTGCCTACAACGGCCTTTCGAAGCTGCACTTCGACGGAATCATCTACCGTCGCGACATCGGCCATCAGGTACGGACCGACTGATGACCAGCGGCACAAATCCCGCGACTGCAGATTGGGCGCTTCCACCACCGGGAGGTGGCGGACCGGGTGAGAACTCCAACAGCGTCTGGCGCAAGATCGCCCTCTGGTGGGCCGAATTCAGCCTTCAGACGAAGCTGCTCGCCATCGCCACCCTGGTGGTGAGCCTGATGATGACGGGCATCACCTTCCTTGCTCTCAACGGCATCCAGCGGAATGCCGTGATGAACGACACCCGCTACGCCCGTGACCTGGGTTTGCTGCTCGCCGGCAATGTCACCGAGCTGGTGGCCAAGGAACAGGACCGGGAGCTGGCCAATGTCGCCGAAAAGTTCTGGCGATCGTCCCGCAGCGTTCGGTACATCTTCTTCGCTGATCCAGAAGGTGTGATTTATCTGGGCATCCCGATCAGTGCCACACCGACGGAAAACGATGGAGATCTGCGTCTGAACCGCAGACTCGAATTGCCGGACGAACTGCGCCGTCGCCCCCAGAACCCCCTGGTCCGCCAACATCTCACCCCGCAGGGGCGCATCACGGATGTCTTTGTTCCGCTGATTCGCAACGGCACCTACTACGGCGTTGTCGGTCTGGGCGTCAACCCGAATGAAACCGCACTGGCCAGTGCGGCGCTGACCCGGGAGGTCACCGTTGCCGTGTTCATCTCAATCTGGGTGCTGGTGATCCTCGGAGCCGTTTTCAATGCGCTCACGATCACGCGCCCCGTGAAGGAACTCCTCCGTGGCGTGCGCTCGATTGCATCAGGCAACTTTCAGGCACGGATCGAGCTGCCGGTTGGAGGTGAACTGGGCGAACTGCTGAGTGGTTTCAATGCCATGGCTTCTCAGCTGGAGGCCTACGACGAGGCCAACATTGAGGAGCTCACAGCGGCCCAGGTCAAGCAACAGTCCTTGATCGCCACCATGGCGGATGGGGCAATTTTGCTGGACGCCGAAGGACGAATCGTGCTGGCCAATCCGACGGCTCGGCGCCTGTTCCGCTGGGAAGGTCGAAATCTCGAAGGTCAGGAACTCGTGGAGGAACTGCCTGATCTATTGGCGATCGAAGTTCATGCTCCCCTTGATGCACTTCTGCTCAGTGGAGCTGACAGCGAGGATCTGCGTTGCAACGTCGGAGACCCCCCTCGCACGCTGCGCATCGTGATGCAAGCCGTGCGCGATGCCAGTGGCGAATCGCTCAAAGGCATTGCTGTCACCGTGCAGGATCTCACCCGGGAGGTGGAACTGAACGCTGCCCAGAGCCGTTTCATCAGCAATGTGTCCCATGAGCTGCGCACGCCTCTGTTCAACATCAAGAGCTACGTCGAAACCCTGTACGACATGGGGGACCAGCTCAGCGACGACGAGAAGCAGGAATTCCTTGGCGTTGCCAATGCTGAAACGGACCGGCTCACCCGTTTGGTGAATGATGTGCTGGATCTCTCCCGGCTTGAATCGGGGCGAGCGGTGCAGTTCGAGGCGATGAGCCTCGCCCCGGCGATGGAGCAGACCCTCAGAACCTACCGGCTGAATGCGGACGAGAAGCAAGTGAAACTGCTGCTCGATGTCTCCCCTGAACTTCCTGAAATTCTCGGCAACTGGGATCTGCTTCTCCAGGTGCTCGACAATCTGGTTGGGAACGCCCTGAAATTCTCCAGAGCCGGAGGGGTGCTTGCCTTGCGGGCTTATCCATGGCCAGACAGCTGCCGGTTTGAGCCATCCGACGCTGATCAGAACGAAGGCCCCACCTGCACACTCACCTCGCCCCTGCCCCGTCTTCGGGTGGAGGTGGCCGATACGGGCTGCGGCATCAGCGGCCCTGATCAGGAGCGAATCTTTGACCGTTTCTTCCGTGTTGAAAATGCCGTACACACCGAAGTGGGTACCGGCCTGGGGCTCTCAATCGTGCGCGGGATTCTGGAGAAACACGGCACGCAGGTTCAGATGGCGAGCGAAATGGACGTCGGCACAACCTTCTGGTTTGATCTGCCCCTCAAGGAAGCCGACTCCGACGAACTCCAACTGCAGGCGGAGCGTCGTTCCCAGATTGATCAGCTGGTCTGAAAGCCAGGCCAGGCACATCTGTGCAATCAGTCGTCGCTTGACACTCCTCTTGCAATGCGGGACAGCTCGCTGCGTTCATCGGTGGTAACCCGATGCGGCACCCCGGAAATGATCCGCTCGAAGTTCGAGAAGGAATCCTTGATCTGGGGGCCATTGCTGGTGATCACGAATTCACGGATACCCTTGTCGTGCCAGGAGCCACGCATCTTGAACACGTTCAATGCCCTGGCCATTTCGCCGCGGATTTCCACGTACTGCAGGAGCAGGATCGTGTCAGTGATCGTGGAAATGTGGGAGTCGGTGATCGAGTGACTGCCCATGAACTCCTCAGAGGTGTTCGTAAAGAAGCCGGCAATCTCTTCTTGTTTGGCGTAACCGGTCACCCCGATTACAAACTGACGGAAAGCGTTGTGACTGACGCCACGGGCCAAAGCTGACAGGGAATCGATGGCCATCCTTGACGGCTTGAACTGGCTGATCTCCGTCTTGATGATCTGCAGGTGGTCCTCCAATCCCGTTGATTCGGGATAAGCACAAATGATCTTCAGAACACCGTCCTGCTCCATCTGCTCGAAATCAATGCCCCAGCTGGTGCCATTGCGAAGCAGCTGCGCACGGGATTCCTCGTAGGCGAACAGGATCGCCCGTTCCTTGTTGCGACAGGCATCCTCAATGAACTTAGAGACGAGCAGGGTCTTGCCCGTACCGGTTGCTCCGGTCGCCAAGATGATCGAATCCTTGAAGAATCCGCCACCACACATGTCGTCGAGGCGGGGCACACCTGAACTCACACGAACGTTCGAGGAACGCTGGGTGAGACGCATCGCGCCGAGCGGGAAGATGCTGATTCCGTGCGCCCCCATGGTGAACGGGAATTCACCCTTCATGTGGGTGGTGCCACGCAGTTTGAGGATCTCAACCGTGCGACGGCGACGCTCTCCCTCCAGCACGTTGCGCAGAATCACCACGTTGTCGGAGACAAACTCCTCC
>CAZJLQ010000036.1:0-9029 GCA_964546675.1 uncultured Synechococcus sp. | reverse complement strand
ATGACATTGACAATGTCATTACGATTGAGAATTCGTTCGAGTTAAAGTCGATCAACATCAATCTTTCCAAAGCCATCACTGGAGACAGCAAAAAGTCTGAAAAAGTGGAAGGGACATCAGGGGACGACCTGATTGCAGATGGTGCCGGCAAAGACAAACTCGAAGGCAACGATGGTGCCGATCGCTTCTACTTCTCCGGTGACGAGCCCTTCTCCAAGAAAAAGGCGGATCAAGTGGTGGACTTCAACACCAAGGAAGGCGATCAAATTATCGTTGCAGATCAGGTATTCTTTAATCCGATCATTACCAACTCCGTCCTGAAAGACCTCAGCGGAAACCCCGATATTGCTGTCGCAAATACCAAGAAAGACCTCAACAACATCTCCAAGGAAGATCACGATTTTGTTTATTACAAGCCCAAGGGCGAACTTTACATCGACACCAATGACTCCGAGAAAGGTTTTACCGACAATAAGAGTGACACCGATCCGTTGATTGCCAATCTAGACAAAAAAGAGAATCTCTCTGGCCAATCACTCGATAGCTTGGTTGAAAATCTCGAAGAAGAAAAGGCGTCTGATCCTGATATCACCGTCGCTACCAACAAGAAAGAATTCAAACAAGCTTCTCTGGAGGGAGTTGATCTTGTTTACTACGAACCAAAGGGAGATCTCTTTGTAGACGGCAATGGCGACTCGAAAGGATTCGGCAATAAGAACCAGGGTGGAATCATTGCTGACCTACCCAAAAACACACCCTTGACGGAAACCAATATTCTGGTTGGCGAATAGGCTCCGAAGTGATCCCCTCCCTTAAAGACGTCTGATTGCAGAGCTGCAATTTTGCATCTACCACCGCCAACCTCTGGGTTGGCGGTTTTTTATGCCTAAAACCAAACGCTATTCGCCAAAAAACAAACAAACAAACAAACAAACAAACAAGTCAAAGAACACTCTTAAAACACGCGAACTACTCCTTTCTTGCAATCCAAACTCTTTTTGCCTTACGCAGTACCATTCACATCGATTGGCGGCATTACAACATTCAATTGCCAACCCTTAACCAAGCTAAACCTTGGCCAAAGTCACCCGCTCAGGTTGATGCTGATATTTACCTTTTCTGTCGCTGTAGGTTGTATCGCAAGGATCTCCTTCAAAAAACAACAACTGACAAATACCCTCGTTTGCATAAATACGGCAATCAGCCCCTGAACTATTGCTGAATTCAAGGGTGAGATGCCCTTCCCAGCTGGCTTCTGCAGGTGTTGTATTCACAATGATCCCCAGCCGAGCGTAAGTGCTTTTACCGAGGCAAATCACCGTGATATTTGGTGGAACTCTCAGCTTCTCTAGAGCCACACCCAATCCATAGGAATGTGCTGGAAGAATGTAATAAGAACCGTCCTCATCTTCATGCAGCGGTGTTGGCTCCAGATTGGCAGGATTAAATCGCTTGGGATTCATCACTGTGCCGGGAACATGACGGAAAATCATGAATTCCTGCGGAGACAAACGAAGGTCGTATCCGTAGGACGAACATCCGAAACTCAGAACAGCACGTTCGCGTCGATCGGGATCAAGGTGGCGAACAAGGCCGTCTTGGAATGGCTCCAGCATTCCCTGGCCAGCTTGCTCGGTAATCCAACGGTCGTTTTTCAGCATCAGAAACCCCGGCGCAACTCCGTCACCTGATCAGCCATCGCCATCACACTTGGAGGAATCGCAGGGCCGGTGATGATCACATCCATTGAACCTGGACGCTGCTGAAGCGTGCTGACGAGATCATCCTCCCTGAGATAACCAAGACCGACAGCCAGACCGATCTCATCAAGCACCAACTGATCGAGATTGCCGCTGAGAAGGTGCTGACGACAGATCTGCCAGATCTCATCCACCGCGTCATGGGCATCAGCCTGATCCGGTTCTGTGAGGCAAGCCTGCACATCAGGTCGCAACCAGACCAGACCTCCGCAAAGACGAACACAGTCCTTCGGCCCCTGGGAGACGCCCCCTTTGAGGAATTGTGCGATCAGCACACGGCTGCCAAGACCGGCCGCACGCATGGCCTGGCTAAACACCGTTGAGAAACTTCCCCGGTAGGGGGCGGTGTGAATCTGGAGCTGACCTTCCGGTGCGACCAGATGCAAGGGAGATCGGAGCGCAACCGGACGCAACCCGGCACGTTCAAGGGCCCGATGGTCCTTGCTTCGGGAATCCGGAGATCTCTGGCTTGTGGACAGGCTGACGGTCATCGCATTAGCGGTCGCCAGGCTCTGACCTGACTGACCTTGAATGTAGCGGTGGAAAGCAAGTCCACAACCATCCCCACACTACCCATAGCGTTAGCCCGCGAGGGTGTCATCCAGCACCTGCCAGGCTCTGGTTCAGTCGACCCCTGCTTTTCCGATGGCCGAGAACAGACCGAACCGTTCTGATGGCCGTGGTGCCAACGAGATGCGCCATTTCGAGATCAACTGGAACCCGATGGGTTTTGCCCTCAGCTCCCTGATCGTGCGCACCGGTCGGACAGCCGTGCTCTGCAGCGTCTGCGTCGAGGAGGGCGTTCCGCGCTGGCGTCAGGGAGAGGGCCTCGGCTGGGTGTCCGCCGAATACCGCCTGCTACCCGGCTCCACCCCACAACGGCAACGAAGGGAACTGATGAAGTTGTCGGGCCGCACCCAGGAAATTCAGCGGTTGATCGGTCGCAGCCTGAGGGCAGTGCTGGACATGGAAGCACTGGGGGAACGGACGCTCTTGATCGATTGCGATGTGATCCAGGCGGATGCCGGCACGCGCACTGCGGCGATCACCGGCGCCTGGCTGGCGGTGCGGCAGGCAACACATCTGTTGATGGCACAGGGCCTGATCGATCGTGATCCGATTCGTCAGCAACTGGCCGCTGTGTCCGTAGGACTGATCAACGGATGCCCCCTACTCGACCTGGATTACAGCGAAGACAGTCATGCGGAGGTTGATCTGAATGTGGTGATGGCAGCCGATGGACAGCTGCTGGAAATTCAAGGCACCGCGGAGGGAGCACCGTTCAACCGCCAACAACTCAATCAACTGCTGGACCTTGCTGAACCCGGGATCAAAGCGCTGATGGCTGGCCAGAGCCAGGCGCTGGCGGACCTGGATGGGAATCAGTAATAACTGTTACAGGATGAACCTTCGTCGATCTTTACCTTTCCATTAGTTCATTGGACCCAGCGTCTAAACCATGAGCGCAGTCAGCAGTGGTTTCAGTCGCTATTCCCCTCAGGTTCCGGCGACCACATCAGCATCAACTTCGGAAAACGCCAGTCGATCGCTGCTTGAGGTCATCAGGGACCTCGATGGAGCCAGCACCGAGCTGGTGGAACGCAACAAAACCATTTTCTTCCCCGGCGATCCTGCCGAGCGGGTTTATCTGATCCGCCGCGGTGCCGTTCGGTTATCCAGGGTCTACGAATCCGGGGAGGAGATCACGGTGGCGCTTTTGCGTGAGAACAGCTTGTTCGGCGTTCTCTCTCTCCTGACAGGCCATCGTTCCGACCGCTTCTATCACGCTGTTGCTTTCACCCGCGTGGAGATGGTCACGGCTCCAGCGGCTTCGGTGCGCGCGGCGATCGAAGCGGATACAGGGGTTGGATTGCGGCTGCTTCAGGGCCTGTCCAGCCGCATCCTGCAAACCGAAACCATGATCGAAACGCTCACCCATCGGGACATGTCCTCCCGCCTGGTGAGTTTCCTTCTTGTTCTCTGCAGGGACTTCGGGGTGCCCGACGACCTCGGCATCACCATTGATCTGCGGCTGTCCCATCAAGCGATTGCCGAAGCCATCGGATCCACCCGCGTCACAATTACCCGCCTGCTGGGAGACTTGCGCCAATCAGGTCTTGTTCAGATTGATCGCAAGAAGATCACCGTCCTCGATCCGATCGCCCTGGCCAAGCGGTTCAGCTGAGTCTTCCGCTGGGCGGGAGCCGCTCCCGTGAGCGGTTGGCTGCTCATTGCAGCACTACTTGTGCTGGGTGGTGTTCTCTCAACCCTGGGAGACCGGCTTGGAAGTCGTGTCGGCAAGGCACGTCTGAGTCTGTTCAACATGCGGCCACGTCGGACCGCTGTTCTGATCACGGTGCTCACCGGCAGCCTGATCAGTGCTCTCTCCCTCGGCCTTTTGCTACTGGTGAGCCGACAGCTGCGTGTCGGTCTGTTTGAACTCGATGAATTGCAGCAACGCCTGAGTGATAACCGCCAGGAACTGAGCAGCAGCCGAAAGCAACTGGAAACGAGCCGCAATGCCCTTGCGGCAGCCGAGGCAGAACGCCTCAAAGCGCGGGCAGAAGTTCAGGAGGTGGAATCCAAGCTCACGGAATCGAAGGAACGGGCCACCACTCTCCGCAAGGAATTGGCTCCCCTGCAGAAGGAACGGGTCCGGCTGGAGGCCGAACAGAAACGCCTCAGTCGCGATATCCAAGCCCGCGATGCCGACATCCGCCGAACAGAGGCTGAGCTTGAACAGGTGCGTCAGCGGATCCGCGACGGGGAGAACGAGTTGAAGCAACTGGAGCGCAACCTGATTGCCCTGCGCCGGGGCGCTGTAGTGCTGCGCAGCGGTCAGACCCTGGCCAAAGCCACCGTTCGACTGGACGATCCAGGACAGGCCAAAAGGGTGATCGACCGACTTCTCCAGGAGGCCAACCTCACCGCCTACAGCCGTGTCAGACCGGGTGAAACCCCAGATCGACAGATTCTTCTCCTTCCACGCAGCGACGTTGAACGCCTGAAGACGATGATCAGCAAGCCTGGAACATGGGTTGTCTCCATGCGTTCAGCCACCAACGTTCTGCGTGGGGAAAACGTGGTCTATGCCTTCCCTGAGGTTCGGCCGAACCGCACCGTCGCCCGCGAAGGAGATGTTCTCGCCACCGCAACGCTGGACGCGGATGCTCGCTCACCGGAAGCGATCCGAACACGTCTCAATCTCTTGCTGGCATCCGCGTTTGCAGAGATACAGCGACGGGGCTCACTGACCGAGGGGCTTCAGTTTGATGCCAATGCACTGGGTCAACTGGCCCAGGCCCTTGGCGAGGATCCGCGGAACAGAGTCACCCTGCAGGTGATCGCCGCTCGAACCAGTGACAGCGCAGATCCAGTGTTTGTGGCGATTCGGGTAGCGCGATGACCCGTATCGCCGGTCTCGACCCCGGACGCAGCAAATGCGGTCTTGTGCTTGTGGATGGTGATATCGCAACCGTCCTCAGCGGGTCGGTGCTGTGCACCGACTCCGTGCTCCCGACACTAAAAACATGGCACGAGCAGGCTCCGTTGCATTTGATCGTGATCGGAGATGGAACCGGAACCAAGGGATGGAAGGAACGCCTGGAACCGCTTGCCACGGTTCGGACAGTCAACGAACGGGGCACCACGCTTCGGGCTCGAGCGCGGTTCTGGGAGCTCTGGCCCGCCAAGGATTGGCGGGCGTTGCTTCCCCTTGGCATGCGCGTTCCACCCGGAGATCTCGATGCCATCGCAGCTCTTTTGATGGTGGAAGAGCACCTTGGAATCACCTGCCAATGGCCGATCCCAAAGCCACTGTTCAGAACCGAGCCCGCACCGTGAACACGTAATCCCCACCGGGCTCCAGCCTGTAATCCGCACGCACGAGAAAACGACGCAGGGCGTCCTGGATCAGAGCGCGGCCCAACGAGGGCTCCACAGACAGTTCACCGCGATCGAAGCACCAGCAGAACTCCCAGTGGAACCCGCCTGCCGCCACCTCTCCCTCCAGCAATTTCTCCTGGAAACACTGGCGCAAAACACGCAGATGGGCCGTGGTCGCAGGAAGAGCCGTCATCGGCTGTTCACCAGGTCCTCCGGACGCAGGCTGTTGATGCGGTTGCCGGCCCGTTCCAGGCCCAGACGTTGGATGCGCGCAATGCCATCAATCACTTCATCCAACACCGATGAAACGAGGGATTGCTCCTCAGTGTTGAAGCATCCGAGAACATGAGAAACCGTGCGGGCCTTGCGTTCTGCAGGGTTATCCGCCGGAGCTCCGATCCCGATGCGAAGCCGGGGGAACATCTGCATGCCCAGATGCTGGATCGTGCTCCTTAAACCGTTGTGACCACCAGCACTGCCCTGGGCGCGCAATCTCAGCCGCCCGAGGGGAAGATCCATGTCGTCAACGAGAACCAGAAGCTGCTCCGGAGTGAAATCAAACCAATCAAGGGCAGCACGAATCGATCGCCCACTGTCATTCATGAATGTCTGGGGCATCAGCAGCCGCAGTCTTTGCGGCCCAGCACCGATGTCAGCCACAAGCCCATGAAGCTTGGACTGTTGACGAAAACTGACGTTTTCCCTGGCGGCCAAACGCTCCAGGGCCATGAATCCAATGTTGTGACGGGTACCCGAATATTTGGATCCCGGGTTACCTAACCCGACAACAAGGCGGAGAGCCGTTTCCATAACGCACTGCGATCAGGAACTCGGTGGAAGAGTGTCACCAGACCGCTCCTCGGGACCAGCGACCTCCTCAGGATCAGCCATCGCTTTGTTGATTTCGCGCTCGAACTCTTTTGAAGCCGACTGAAAACCCTTGAGAGTTTTGCCCAGGGTTCTGCCGAGTTCAGGCAAGCGTTTGGGACCGAACACCAGAAGAGCAACGGCGCCGATCACCGCCATTTCGGGAAGACCGACGCCGAAGATATTCATGGGATCAGATCAGCCCAAACCATTCCAGTTGACATTGATTCCTTCAAGGATCAATGACTTGTTGTACAGCTGAAGGATCACGAGGAGGAACACCAGGAACAGCACCATGAAGATGCCCATCACCGGAGTTGTCCCCCAGCCAGGCACCACCTTGCCGTACTCGGAGTTCAAAGGGCGGAGGAGATCTCCCAGACGGGTGCGTTGAGCCATGGCGACGCTCGGTCTCGGGTCGTGTGAAGTCTGGATACTGTAGGGGCCGACTCCGGTTTGGGGTTGATCCTGTCGAGAGATGTGATGGAAAGTTCCTCACCAGCCATGTCCGTCGCCATCGGCGTGCTGGCCGTTCTGCTTGGGCTCACTGGTTTTGGGGTCTATCAGGCCTTTGGCCCCCCATCGAAGGGCCTGGACGACCCATTCGATGATCACGACGACTGACGCAAGATCAACTCCGTCAGCTCCCCCGGCTGGAGGGAGATCCGGTTCCCTGCATCTGCAGGTGCAGTCGAACGCCGTCTGATCGTCCAGGTCGCGCCCGGTTCCCATTCACAGCGGCTTGCTCCTCCATTCAGCACACGCACGGCGATGCCGTCCGGGTCGGGCAGCATCGCCAGGGGGATCAGGTCCCTCGGACATCCCGGCAGAAAACACGTGTCTTCAATTCCCTCGGCTGGTCCCCACCAACCCGGCTCTCGGAAAGCGATCGCAGCCTGAGGGACCCCTTGACGGGACCAGGTGCTTCCCAGGGGCATCAGGCCCAATCGATGGCGATGCACACCCCGATCGGCACTGGGCTCGGGCCAGGTCGGCCCACGCAGCAGCGAAACGCCCATCCGGTCTGGAACGCCGTCCGCTCCCTGCGGCCCATCCAGGAGCATGGCGAGCCCGCCTCCTGGCGCGGCTGTTTGGGACGCCATCCAAGAAATCACCGGGACCTCCCAACGGGCTTGTTCACGGTCCGTGGACCAATGCGCTGGCCGTTCAAGCACACCGCCACTGGTGTCTGCAGCGAATCGCACAGCCGGCTGAGCGAGCGGCAGCTCCAGTCGCACAAGCTCATGGCGCTGCCGCCAGTGAATCGTGCAGATCAGCTCCAACCAGGCACAGTCAGCACATAGCCGTACATCCAGTCGGCAGACACTGCTGCCGATGCGCATCCGCAACCTGGCATGGGCCACCAGAGGACCCCTCTCCAGCCATTGCAGCGGAGTGCCCATCTCCACAGGACGGGGATGCTGGCGATAGTCCGCGGGTAGATCCCAGGCGTCCCAGAACTCGCCACGATCCCGAAAGCGACGCATCTTCAGGGGCTGAGCCAGCTGTGCACAACCCTCGCCATCGCGGAGCTGCAACACCCCCTCAGAGGAGATGTCGCAGGAGAGATGGGCATTGCGGATGGTCCAGACCCCGCGACCGATCGCATCAACTTCCACCCCGCCACGCACCGGAGTGACCGGTAATTCCGAAGCCTCAGACCGTTTCAGTGCCAGAGCCGTCACCCCATGTTGCCTGGGCAGCTGCACCCAAGCGCCACCCCCAAATGCCTCCTGCTGGGGCAGCCCTTGGCCCCGTGCCTGCCAGACCCCAGCGGGAACCCGCAGCAGAGGCGACCAGGCCGCCAACGGTTGCAATCCCAGCCAGGCGATGTCACCGGCAGCCGCAGCCCGTTGCCCAGGCCGAGCCTGAAGCAGGCGTTGAATCCCCACATCCCGTGCAGCGATGGCCCCACGTCGGGCCGCGCGCCAAATCGGCTCCGCCTGATCAAACACGTCCGGGATCGAGGTGCCGGGAAGGATGTCGTGAAACTGCTGGAACAACAGCGCCCTCCAATCGGCAGGCTCCGTGGGGTGTCCATGGAGCGTCAACAGGGCAGCGACGGCATCCTGTTCACGCAAGAGGCGCTCGAGAACTCTGTTGTGGCGCTTCTGATCCGGGCGACTGGTGGCACAGCCCCGATGCAGTTCGAGATAGAGCTCATCCCGCCAGACCGGCAACCCTGCAGCCAAGGGTTCAAGGGTTTCAAGAAACTCGCGAACCGTGCCGGATCGCCGTGGCACCGCCTGGGGGATGGGATCCCAAAGACGCATCTGATCCAGGGTCTCCTGGGTCGGCCCTCCACCGTGATCGCCGACCCCAGGAATCCACAGGGCCTCATCCACACCTGTGGTGGCATGCCATGCCCTCTGCTCCTGAAGCATCTCCAGGGGATCTCCACGCCGACCGATCGGCGGAAGCATCAAGGCCAGCAGCTCATCTCCGCCTCGGCCACGCCAACGGAACAAGCGATGCGGGAAGGGGTTGTCGGCATTCCAGGCCAGCTTGTGCGTGCAG
>CAZJLQ010000035.1:0-9081 GCA_964546675.1 uncultured Synechococcus sp. | reverse complement strand
GATAGCGGTAGGTGACCAGCCCATCAAGGCCAACGGGGCCACGCGGTGGGAGAGTCTGCGTGCTGATCCCCACCTCCGCGCCCAAGCCGTAGCGGAATCCATCGGCGAAGCGGGTTGAGCAGTTCTGGTAAACCCCTGCACTGTCCACCGCAGCCAGGAACCTGTCGGCGCTCGCCTGGTCGTTGGTGATGATCGCCTCGGTGTGGCGGGAGCCATAGCGCCGGATGTGATCCATCGCTGCATCCATGTCGGGGACGATGCGAATCGCCAGGATTAAGTCGAGATATTCGGTTTGCCAGTCGTTGTCATCCGCGGCCTGTTTCACTCCCAAAGCCTGACTGGCCGGATCCCCCCGAAGGGTGACCCCAGCGCTCTCGAAGCCTGGAATCGCTTGGCTGAGGAAGGCAGGGGCGATGGCTTCGTGGATCAGCAGTGTTTCGATCGCATTGCATGCCGCCGGGTACTGGGTTTTGCTGTCGATTGCCACCTGCATGGCCTGGTCGACGTCTGCTGAAGCATCCACGTACAGGTGACAGATGCCATCGGCATGGCCCAGAACAGGGATGCGGGTGTTGTCCTGGATGAACCGAACCAGTTCGTTGCTGCCGCGGGGAATGATCAGATCCACCAGACCATCAAGGCGGAGCAGAGCCAGGCTCTCCTGACGGGTGGTGAGCAAGGCCAACGCCGACGGCGACACGGCACTGCCGTTCAGTCCACCCTGCAGTGCCTTCATCACCGCTTCGTTGGTGCAGCGCGCCTCACTGCCCCCTTTGAGGATTGCTCCGTTTCCTGAGCGGATCGCTAAGGCGGAAATCTGGATCAATGCATCGGGTCGGGCTTCAAAGATCACCCCCACCACACCCAGCGGGACGGTCAGACGTTCCAGCACGAGTCCATCCGCAAGCTCACGATGCAACTGGCGGTTGCCGAGCGGGTCGGGCAGCTTCGCCACCTTGCGCAAACCTGCGATGGCAGCTTCGAGCTTGGCGTCATCCAGCTTGAGTCTCGCCATCAACGCCGGTGCCAAACCTTCGGCTGCTGATCGTTCGAGATCCTCTCGGTTGGCAGCAACGATTGAGGCTGCGTTCCCGTTCAGACCATCCGCCATCGCCTCCAGGGCCTGTGCTCTCTCTTCATCACGGGTTTGTCCGAGCTCAACCGCTGCGAGTCGAACCGCTCCTGCCCTCTGCAGCAACTCCGCTGAAGGCTCTGGAACAGAAGACATGGCAGGCGCCCGGATCAGTTGTCAGCCATCATCCCGCCCAGCCTCTGCCAGGCGAGTCGGGCTGCTCCAAGCCGACCTGCACCGTTGCCGAGGGCGCATGCCTCGATCCGGAGTCCCTCCCGTGAGACGGCCTGAACCCGCTGCTGAACCTCTTGTCGAACAGCTGGAAGGAAATGCCGTGACGCCCCTGCCAGTCCGCCTCCCACCAGAACGAGTTCGGGGGTCAGGATGTAGACAAGCGAACTGATTCCCACACCCAGGCGGGTGCCGTACTGCGTCCAGATCTCCTGCGCTTCCGGTTCACCGGCATCCGCTGCGCTGGCCAGTTCGCGTGAATCGCGTCCACCGCTGAGCCGGTGCAATGCTGCGATGCTCGCGAATTGTTCAAGGGAGCCCCGATTGCCGCTGTTGCAGGGGGGACCGCCCGGTTCGATGCCGATCAAGCCCGGTTCGGCTGCTGCACCGTTGTGCCCTGTGAAAAGGGCTCCACCGAGCAGCACTCCGCCCCCAACCCCCGTGCCGAGGGTGAGAAGAACCACGTTCTGGTAGCCAGCCGCTGCACCCAGCCAGGCCTCACCCACCACGGCACAGTTGCCGTCATTGGCCAGGGTGACGCTGCGATTCAGCCGTGGCTCCAGCCAGTCCGCCAGTGGAACCTCCAACCAGCCCGGCAGGTTGATGCAGACCCGCGCCACTCGCGCTTCCGCATTCATCGGGCCCGGCAAGCCGACACCCACCAGGGGTGCTTCACGATCCGGATCGAGTGCTTCGACCGCCTCACACAGTGCCATGGTCACCGCACCAGGCACTGCGGGCTGGGGTGTGGGCCGTTCCAGCTCGGCGAGCATCTCGCCCTCGGTTGAGAAGCGCGCCAGCTTGATCGCTGTTCCGCCGAGATCGATTCCGATCACCTGCTGGTCAGTGACCATCGTCAGAACCGGAAGAACACGCGCAACTGGGTTTGCCAGGTGCCGTCGGTGTCCACCGATCCGGAGAGGGTGGTGTTCGGATTAACCCGGTAGCTCACGCTGGCCTGCGGTGGCACATCGGAATTGTTCGGAGCAGCCAGGACTGAGAAATCAAAGTTGTCGCTGATGTCAGCGCTGATTTCGCTGACGACGGTGAACGTGGGAGGCACCCGCCCTGAGGTGCGTTCCTGCTCCGACTTCACCGAGGGTGTGACGTAGGTGGGGTACAGGGCAACCTGGAGTCGATCGCCCATCACGTCGGTCAGCGTTCCCAAAACAGGCGAGAGAAGCGACTGGCCCACCACCGTCGCCAGTGCGGTTCCCGCTCCACCGCCAGCCAGTCCCGCCAGCGAGTTGCCGCCGATCAGGGACAGGAGCTGGGACTGCGACATCGGCGGTGAACTCTGCAGGGAAAGATTGCCAGGCAGCCGATCGGCAGGCCCTGTGGCTTGCACGGTCACCTTGACCAGACGAAGCTGACCGCCTCCGGCGCCCATCGTGCCGAGTCCATTGGTTTCAAAGACATTTCCGCTGGTGACTCCCCCGTTTGACCCCTGGCGCACGGAATCGGACACCTGGGTTTTCATTGCGATGTCGACGTAGGGAATCAACCCCAGGGAGGGGGTGAACACCGCCACATTGGCGGAACGGTGATCGAGCCGGAAGGTGGTGGAAAACATACTGATCCGGCCCCGATTCAGGCGGATCAAACCACGGGCCTCGAGGCTCGGATCCAGAGGGCCGTTCAGCAGAAGCTGACCGCCGCCCCTGAAATTGATGATCGGCGGCATGCGCACGGCCAGATCAGGGCCGAGCTTTAGGCGGAAATTGCGGAACTGAAGGACGGGGATATTGGGGAGAAACGCCTGTGCGGTTGGGGAGGGTTTCGCTGTTCCGCCTGGTCCGAACAGCACCAATGGTGTCTTGAAATCCCAGTCCTCCTCGATCAGGGAGTCCAGCGTGACCCGTTCCGGTTGTTGAGCTCCTGGAAGCAGGGAACTGCTGCGGATGCCGGGGGAGCGTCCCGGCTCGAAGCCGCCACGCACACGGGACAGCATGCTTTGACGGGGACGAATCACACCCTGGTTCAAGGTGAGCTCTCCCTCGAGGATTGGTTTCAGCAGCGAGCCCTGAAGAACCACCTTCCCTTCGGCCATCACATCAACGATCGACTGGCGGATGCGGTTCTTGCTGAGATCGAGCGTGAGCGGTTTGTCTTCGGATCGAGCTTCAAACAAACCGATTGCCCCCATCCCGCGCAACGTGCCGCCTTCGCCCATCTCGGCGGTCAAGGTTTGGACCTCCAGACGGTTGAAATCAAACACCATCGCTGCATTGATTCGATGCAGCCGTTGCCCGCTCAGCAGGATGTCGCCATTGCGGACCACGAGGAATCCGTTGGCCTGGGGAGCAGAGACGCTTCCTCGAAGAATCAGCCGAAGATCAGTCGTGCCTTTTTTGACGTCCACCACGTCCCCGGCCAGCTGACTGAGGAAGGTCAGTGCATCTCCGTGGCTCTCAAGCGTGAGGTTGAGGTCGTCATCTGTCCGATAAGGAATGGTGCCTCTCAGGCTGATCGGTTCGGCACTGTCGACATTGCGCAAGGCCAGATCGAGGCTGATGCCCTCTGGCCCCAGCGTCAGCTCTTGTCGGTCCAGCACCAAGCTGTCGTCGCCTAGCGCAGCGTTCTCCAGCACCACCTCGGAACTCACGACCGGGCCCTCCCCGTCGAAGCGGTAACGACCGATCAATCCGACGGATCCCTTCAATGCAGGCGGGACATTGGCGAATAACGCAAACAGGGAAAACGGCAGATGGAGAATGCTGAATTGCCCCTCTCCACCGACCAGCGATCCGCTGCTCACCACCTGGATCGGCTCCATCTGGAGCATTTGATCCGCATCCTCCCCCTCCAACCAGAGATGCCCCCTGGCCTGCAGATCGAGATTCAGTTCGCTTGGCCGCGGCCCTTTCAAGTTGAGGGCCGCATCGACCCGGCCCCGAAGCTTGGCTGGATTGAACCGGGGGCGGGGGTTGGCCTCGTCATAGACCTTCAAAGCCGTCTTGGACCGGGATAACGCTTCCAGGTGGTCATCAAGGCTTCCACCGAAGGTTTCGATCACGAGGCGGCCGAGATCGTCGGCACGTCCAAGTGTCTGATTGGGATCTGGAGTGCTTGAACGAAGTTGTCGCGTCTGTGCGACCAGCCATGGAATGCTGATCCCCTCGGCTTCGGCTTCACTGAGGAGCGGGCCGCCGATCCTTCCTGATGTTTTGAAGACGACGTTGCCCTCTGGTGGCTTCAGCAGTCCATCCGCCTTGAAGCGGCCGTTGCTGATCCGACCCGTCAACTCGATCCGGTTCAGATCGACTCCCAGTGCCATGGGTTGATCGATCACCACCTCTCCGCTGAACAGCATCGGATCGACTGCGACCTCCCCTTCACCGCTGAGTTGGCCGGAGATGCTTTCGAACTGTTCCTGAGGCGGCAACGCCACCTGCAGGCCCTCCAAACTGAACTGATTGGCCTGCCAGCGATAGCGACGGTTGGTTCCAGTCAGGCGGAGGGTGCCCCGCTGACGGGTCAGCTCCAGGAGCGACGGCCAGCCCTCCGCTGTCAGTTCGGCCCGCAGAGTGCCTGGAACGTCCAGTGGATTGGTTGTTGCCATCTCAAGGGTGGCGCCATCGCCCAGCACACCTCGAAGTCGACCACGCCACTGTTCGGGGATCGCCAGCGGTCCGAACCTTGGTTGATTGAGCTGCACAGAGAGGTCTGCACGCAGGGCCTCAAGCGGTCCAGACAACCGTCCGCTGGTGGAGATTGTCCCTGCAGTGGGGGTTCCGAGCAGGGGCGTCAGACGTTGGAGGCTGAAGTTTTGCAGTGCCAGATCTGCGCTCAGGTCACCGATCTGCGTCGTACCCCCTTCCAATGCCACGGGGAGTTGCGCCGATGCTGTGAGGGTTTGGCTCTCGAACCGTTTCAGACGGGCGATTCCCTGCGGTAGCGACCATTCGGCCAGGAGATTCCAACGGTCGAGCAGCGGATTGTGCGACTGGTTCAGGCGCAGCTGAATGGCGGGTTGTTGCACGCTGCCCGTCGCCAGCAGTGAACCCTGAATCGCTGCTTTTTGTCCCAGTACAGAGTTCAGCGGCGGTGCTCCACTCCAGAGCTTGGGATTTGCTGTCAGTTCCGTGCTGCGCAGATTCAGCGCAGGAAACACCTCTCCTTCGAGCCCCAAACGGAATTCTTCTGATTTCAGACGAGCTGATTTGAGCGCTACACCTCGCTGCTCCGGATCCAGCCAAGGTGTGATCAATGTGGCGTCGACGTCGATGGGCCGGGCGATCGGAGTGCCTTCCGGGGGCTCAACCGTGCCGTTCAACTGCCATTGCGGAGCTGCCCATGGGCCATTGGCGCGGATCGTCAGCTTGTCTGCCCGGCTGGAATTACGCAGCTTGATGGCGAGGTTGAAGGATGTTCCCAGGCGGATGCTTCCGGATGCATCGGCCAACCAGTTTTCAACGTTGAAGTTCCCCTTCCGGATGGACAGAGTTGGTCCATCACAAGCCAGCTTGAGCTGCTTGGACCGCAGTGGTGCGACGAGCCGGTCGGATTTGAGCTCGAGACCGCTGAGCTCAACGTCGCCTTGGCATCCGAATTGCCCACGTCGCAACTGGAGACGCAGGTCCCCCTTGAGCTGTCCGTCGACGGTCGTTTGGGACGGCAGGGGTGCGAACAGAGCGATCCGTTCCAGCTGCATCTGCTTCAACTGGGCTCTGACAGCCAATTCCGGTTGATCCCAGCGCCCTCTGGCTTCCAGCCGGACCGATCCACCACGGTCGCGCCAAAGCAGATTGGCTTGGGTGCTGAACCATTGATCGCCCAGCTCTACGGCGCCGCGGCTCTGCAACTCGAAGGTTTGATCCAGGGGGGCCACACGGATCTGAGCCGGCTGAACCAGCCGATATCGAAGTCCGATATTCGGAAGTGACTGATTGGAATCGGTTGTTCCCGGTACCCAGTAGGCGCCATCGGCACCGCGTCGCAGCTGAACTTTTGTGCCGTGCAGTTGCAGCTGGACCACAGGTCGCCATTGGCGGAGGCTGGCCAGGGGATCAACGCTGACCGTCAGCTTCTCGAGGCTGATTTCCGAACGATCGGCCGCGGCCGGAAGAATTCGTGATGGACCGATCTGGAATCCCCAGGGTCTCAATCCTTGATAAGCACCGATCTTGATGGGGTGTCCCAGGGGCTTGGAGAGCATGGTCTCCAAGTCCGGTCTGACCTGATCAACGAGATCCGAAGCCGCTTGGTCAGCCAGTCGGAAGCCGATGGCCACGCCCGCGACGAGCAGAACACTTCCCGCACCGAGGATTGCCGGAAGAGGAAGACGCCGCGTTTCTCCCATTTACCGCGACGGTTTCCTCTTAAGTGCGCGCAATATAAGGAGATCACTCCGTCAGGACCAGCGCCCATGCCCTTTGATGAGTTGCTTCTCGCCACTGTCCCCTGGCTGTTGTGGGCAGGGGTGGGCTTCAGCGTCCTGACCGTTCTCTCTTTTGTTGCCAGCTGGGGCTTTCGTTTTCGATTGGTGGGCGTCAGCAGTTTCACCTTTCTGCTTGCCATCAGCTGCTGGGCGTTTTCAGTGAGCTACAGCCCTCCCGTTGAGGTTGAAGGTGCTGTCAGGGCTCCAATTGTTTTCGACAACGGAGACGACCTTGTGGTGGCTCAGGCCCCATCGGATCTCGAAGACGCCGCCGTTGGACCGACCTTGTCCCAGTTGTCCGCCAATTTGCGTGGTTCAGGTCGGAGCAGCAGCACAGTCATGCTTCGTCTGAGGGCTGTGCGATCTGACGGGAGTGGAACCAGCACACCCGTGATTCTTGGTGAAACAGAGCGCAATTTCCTTGAAGCTCCGATTCGATGACCAAGGCCGGCTTCCCTCAGGACCATCCGATCGAGACCCTTCCCCAGTCGTTTCGTGATGAATCGATCGCCTTGCGGGAAGCGGGGATCCATTCCTGGGAGAACCTGCGTGATCTCAGTGATCAGGCGCTGAGCCGTCTGGTGCGGCTTGGACGATGCTCCGCCCGCAATCTGAACCGCTTGCGCGGCATGGCCAGTTTGGTGTGTGACCTGGATCTGCCTGTCCAGGATGCGGCCTTGCTGATGCATGCCGGCATCGCCACTCGGCAAGCGCTGGCTGGCTGCACTCCGGAGCGGTTGGTTCGACAAACAGGACGACTTGAGCGCAATCTCGGCACAGGCCGGCAAGCCGTGGTGGATCTCAGGGTGGCGCAGCGTTGGATTCGCCTCGCCAGGCAAACGACGAACTGACCCTTGTCTGTTCCGATCTGTGGGTGGGGCTGTGTATGACGACTGTGTGGTATGAGAAATTTCGATGCGCAATGTGCTCGCGCTGCTGACAGTTGGTGTCATCACCGCCATGCCTGTTGCTGCCTCGGAGTCCAACCTTCTGGATGCTGTCAAGCGCAATCCACAGGAAGCAAAATCTCTCTGCAAGAAATTCCGCAAGCTCAACAAAAAAGGTGGTTCGGCCTACGACGCCAAGACGACGCGGCGGTTGGCATCGAGCAAATCCCTCTCAATCCCCGATGCCGAGGTCCTCGTGACCTACGTGGTCGGAATGCATTGCCCGAATGTCCGTTGAGCGGAGCGACGCGACGCTCCGTCTGAACGACGGCACTGAACTCCTTTCAGATCTCTGGAAACCGGCCGGTCATGGGCCCTGGCCTGCTCTCTTAATGCGCCAGCCCTACGGTCGTCGTATCGCTTCGACCGTCACCTTGGCGCACCCGTCCTGGTGGGCAGAGCAGGGTTACCTGGTCGTCGTCCAGGACGTTCGAGGTCAAGGCGATTCCACAGGCCGCTTTGCCGGTTTTGCTCAGGAGGCCGTCGATACCGCTGAGACCCACACCTGGGTCAGGAATCTGCCTCAGTGCAATGGTCGTCTGGGGTGTTATGGCTTTTCCTACCAAGGCCTCACCCAACTCGTCGCATCAGACGGCGCAACCCCGCCTGATTGCATGGCACCGGCCATGACAGGCCTGAATGAACGCGACCACTGGAGTTGCGACGGTGGGGCCCACTGGTGGCATCTCGGACTGGGCTGGGGTTTGCAGCTCGCTGCTCTGAAGGCCAGTCGTGATGGTGATCAAGCCGCCTGGCTGGCGATTCGGAAAAGCCTGGAAAATGGCAGTTACCTTCGCGATGGTCCATCCCTCCTTGCGAGCCATGACCCCGATGGGATGGCTTGGCGGTGGTTCTGCCAAGACCCTCAACACGATGCTGACTGGACCCAACACACCTGTTCAACGGCTTGGTTGCGACGTCCGATGCTCTTGATCGGAGGTTGGTGGGACCCTCACCTTCTTGGAATTCTCGATCTTTGGCAGCGAAGCCTGGAGGCGGGAGGGGAGCCTCAGCTCCAGATCGGGCCCGCCACCCATCTGCAGTGGTGGAGCCAGGCCCAGCATTCATTGCTGGGTTTTTTTGATCAACACCTCAGAGACCGTCCCACCAGGCCGCAGGGCAACGGGATCCGACTTTGGAACCTCACGCGGATGGAGTGGGAAACACCGCCACTGGACTCGGTGCCTGCTCGCACCCCTCCGACCTGGAATCTGATTGCAGACGGTCTCGCCTGTCTGGATCAGGCCCATGGACTTCTGGATCAGCATCGCCCAGGTGAGGGGGTTGTCTGCGTTGTCCATGATCCCTGGCGAGCTGTCCCCGCCGTTGGCGGCCATCTCAGCCCCAGTGCCGGTTCCGCTGATCGCAGTGAGATCGACTGCCGGGGCGATGTGGCCTGTTTCACGTCAGATGCCTTGGAAGAGTCCCTCCCCCTTGAGGGCCAGCCGATG
>CAZJLQ010000034.1:0-9096 GCA_964546675.1 uncultured Synechococcus sp. | reverse complement strand
TGGAGCTGGATGTGACGGTGGCGGCGGACGTGCTCTCGGAGGCCTTGTCCGTCGACAGCGGCCGCTTCGGGCATCGCAGTGGGGCGCTCACGGTCAGTGCGCTGGAGCCGATGCGGGCGATTCCCCACAAAGCGATTGTGCTGATGGGCCTTGATGGCCATGCGTTCCCGCGGCGGGATCAGCGTCCCGGCTTCCATCTGCTGGAGCATCAACGCAGGCTCGGGGATCCCCGCGGTGGTGATCAAGACCGCTACGTGTTGCTCGAAGCGCTGATGTCAGCCCGGCAGCACCTGATGATCAGCTGGTGCGGACGCCACGAGCAAACCGGGGAAGTGCAGCCTCCGGCTGCACCCGTCGAGCAATGGATCGGAGACCTCAAACAGCAACTGGGCGATGCTGCCTTCAAGGGCCTTGTGCTCGAGCCGGCTCCCAATCCGCTGGACCGCAGCAACTTCACGTCAGGTGAAGGCAGGGATCCTTTGAGTTGTGATCGACGCCAACTGGAGGCCCGGCATTGGCTTGACCAACCACAGCAGCTCCCTGGTGGAACTTTGGGACTTGCCCTGCCGCTGCGCTGGTCCATGGAGAGCGCTGCGGATTCCGTTGATCAGTTGTCGATGGAGGAGCTGCAGCGATGGCTCGTGAATCCCCAGGCGAGCTGGTTGCGGCACCTGGGGATTCACACCGGCGAAGGCCTTGAGGCGGTGCTGGATTTCGAGGATCTTGAGTTGGACGCACTCCAGCGTCATCACTTGCTGGAGCAGGCGATTGAGGCCCACCTCCCAACGGCTGACACCCCGCAGTGGCGCAACGATCTGGCGGGCCAGGGGGTGCTGCCGGCGGGGGCGGGAGCCGAGCTGGAGGAGTGGGGTTTGATGCAGCGTTGGCAAGCGATCCAGCAGGTTCTGGATCAGTTGGGGCCGTGCCGTCGCGATGGGAGTCGACTGTTTGCCGGAGCGATGCAGGTGGTGCTGCAACCCGGGCGGCTCAGTGCCCATGGGGTGATGCGCGCCTGGTTGCAGCATCTGCTGTTGTGTGCGGACGCGGTTGATTTCAGCGGAAGTGCTGTGGTGGCACGGGCCGATCGCGGTGATGGAGCCGCCCGCCATCTCACCTGGTCTGTGCTGGAGCCTGAGACAGCCCGATCGGAGTTGTTGCAGATTCAGCAGCTGGCTTGTCGGGGGCTGAGCCAGTGTTGGCCTGTTCCGCCGAACAGCGGCTGGTCGTTGATGTGGCATGAATGGCGCAAACCGGGTTCCGGTTTGGATCGGTTCCGGCGCGCTTGGGATCTGGAGCGGGAGAAGCTGCCGCAGCAACTTTGTTTCGGTCCGGCTGCCGAAGCAGATCTGTTGCTGGACAGCGATGGCTTCGAATCGGCCTGTGAGGCCTTGTACCGGCCACTGCTCGGGGCCCTGGTGCCATGACTGGCTGCTCAGACTTGGTGCCGTGAGATTGTTGTCGCAGTGGTTTTTTCCCTGCGATGAAGGGCTACTGGGTGATCACCGGAACGATTCATACGCCGCTGGGGATGGTCCCCTACCTCAGTGCGTTGATCAACTGGTTGCCAACCGTTGGTGGCTCGTTCTTAGTGCGTGACACCGACTGTGATGTGCGCGAAGGAAACCCGGGTGCGGTCACCGTCATCATCGAATTTGAGTCGCGGGCCGCAGCAGCTGCTGCCTACGAATCTTCGGAGTACCAGGAAATGAACAAGATCCGGCTCAACAGCTCGGAGCTCACCCTGGCGATTACGGAGCAATTGGTCGGTTGAAACCGCAGGCTTGTGTGGTGCAAACGCAACGGCTTTCGGATTGGAGTTGTGCGGGCGAGGTATGCATGAATCCTCGCCAATGTTTATCTTCTTAAGAACTTAAAATATTAATAAATATTCTTTGGATTAAGTTTAAAGATCAATTGTTACGCGAGTTTGTTTGATCGTTCGCATGGCTTTTGTGCCGGGTAGTTTCCGCGAGACGCCCACCTCTGATCAGCCCCGTCCGGTTGTACGTATTCCGATGAACGCATCCATTTCTCCGAAATTGGCTTTTGGTGCTGAATCCAAAAATGCCGCTCTCTCCTATGCCACGGCTGGTCGGACTGCATCGGGCGCTGCTCTGAGTAATGCGGATTATCTGAGGCAGTCGTGTGCGGAGATGCGTTTGGGTACAGGCCCTCGCGATCATCACGATTGTCCGCATCGGGTCACCTTTGATCGGTTTTCAGCTGGCGATTCCGAAACGCTCGATGTTGTGATCCGAGCCGCCTATCGCCATGTTTTCGGCAATTGCTATGTGATGGCGAATGAGCGTTCTGATGAGCTCGAATCGCAACTGAAAGATGGACGCCTGTGTGTGCGTGAGTTCATCCGTGGCCTCGCCAAGACTGACTATTACAAGTCCCGCTTTTTTGCCTCTGTGTCACCCCACCGCGGTGTGGAGCTCACCTACAAGCATGTGCTCGGGCGCCCTCCCCTCAGTCAGGAGGAAGTGGCTGGAAGCATTGCGCTGCAGGCTGCATCGGGTTTTGACGCTCTTGTTGACAGCCTGGTGGACTCGGCTGAGTACAGCGAGGTGTTTGGTGATGACACCGTTCCCTACGCCCGGGCCTGGACCTCAGCAGGGGGGATGTCGATGATGAATTTCGTGCGCATCGCCGCCCTGGAGCAAGGTTTCAACACAAGCGACCGGGCCAAGGGCTCATCCAGCATCCTGCTGAACAACCTGGCCGCAGGAACATCGCTGCCGATCAAGCGGCCAGCCAGTGTGGATTACGTCGGAATGTCAGCCAGCTGGTCCGGCGGCAAGCCTCCCGCCAATTACGAGAAGCTCTGGAGGGGCCTCGCACTGGTGGGTGCAGCCCATCTCGGCGGGATGATGATCAATGTCACAACCCAGATCCTGGGCATCCACGCCCTCGATCGCATTCCCGCGATGTTCCTTGGTTTGTGATCCTTGGACGCTGATCGTCGCGTTCAGATCCCCGAACTGTTCACGAGAGCGACGACGTAGAGAACGACGATTGCCGTTCCAAGCAGTCCGATTGAGGTGAGCTGGCGTGCCATGGCGATGAGTCGCAGCACTCTTGTTGTGGCCCAGCTCGAAAAGCGTGTCAATCGCCCACTCGTCAGAGTGTGGGTTCCCTTGTGAATGGCTGGTAGCCGGCCGCGATGGCCCAACGCTTCGACCCCAACACTTACCCGCTCACAGGGGGCCTGCGTTTGCTTGAGGCCAGTGCAGGTACGGGCAAAACATTCGCTTTAGCCCACCTCTGCCTGCGCCTGATCACGGAGTCGGCCCTGCCGGTCGATGCGTTGCTGGTGGTGACTTACACCGAGGCTGCAGCAGCGGAGCTGCGGTCACGCATCGGCAACCGTCTGCAGCTCGCCTTGCGGGGTCTGGAGTGTCTGATGCGCGAGGACCCGCTGCCAACCGCTGACGCGGTGCTCATTGATTGGTGGGTGTCTGCACCGGGTTCCGCTCAGTTGCAGAGCTGGATCAGTCGACTGCTGATCGCTCTTGAGCAGCTGGATTTGGCTGACATCACCACCATTCATGGGTTCTGTCGGCGCAGCCTGCGGCGCATGGCCCTGATCAGCGGGGCGGCGATGCAGCCCCAGCTGGAAACCGATTCCCACGATCTGGTGCAGGAGGTGGTGCAGGACCTCTGGCACCAGCAGCTGCTCAACCTCCCCTTCGGACATCTCCAGGGTCTGCGCCTCGCAGGACTCTCCCCGGATGCGTTGCGGCAAGGGTTGTTGCGGGTTGATGCCGATCCGTGGCCACGGCTGGAGATCGATGGGGCCGACTTCGACCCGGATCAGCCCCTGGCTCCACAGCTCCAGGCCTTTCAGGCCAAGAGCTGGGCGTGCTTTTCCAAGCTCTGGAGGCGGGATGGAGTCGCTCTGGAACACAGCTTCCGCAGCGCGGCGCAGCAATGGAAGGCCTCAGGCTGCAGTGATACCAAGCCCTATAGCGCCAAACCGCGCACCGATCGCTGTGGTCAGCTGACCCTCTGGCTTGAGCAGCAGTCCGAAGCGCAGCCGCCGGATCTGACCAGCATCCGGAAGCAGGAGAAGTTGCTGCGGGATTACTTTCACCCCGGCCCATGGTGCAAGGCCGCCCGAAAAGCCGGGGAGACTGAGCCATCTCTGGCGATGCCGGAGCTGCAGGAGGCGATCGCTGCACTCTGGGATGGCCCGGTGGAGCGGGTCTGGCGGTACGCCCTGCGCCGCGGGCTTGCCCAGCTGGCGGAACGGCGGCAGCGCAGAGGGGTGATTACCTTCGCTGGTCTGCTGGCGGCCATGGATCCAGGCGATGGCGATCCCCGCTGGCTTGAACCGCTGCGGCAGCGGTACAGGGCCGTGCTGGTGGATGAGTTTCAAGACACCGATTCGCTGCAGTGGCGTCTGTTGCATCGTGCTTTCGGTGCCGCTGATCGCCATCTGTTGTTGTTGGTTGGTGACCCGAAGCAGGCGATCTACCGCTTCAGAGGCGGTGATCTGGACACCTACAAGCAGGCCCGGCAGCAGGTTCAGCGCATCGACAACCTGCTCGATAACCACCGCACCACCGCCCCCCTGATGGAGGGGCTCAATCGGCTGATGGACCCCGGCCTTCCCCTCTCCGATCTTTCCGCACCGGAGGTGCAGGCCTGCAGTTCGGAACCCGCCCCCACCCTGCCGGATGACCAGTGGCCGTTGCAGGTGGTCTCGATGCCTGAGCAACCGACGGCTTCCACGAAGACGGCCCTCGAAGAAGCGCTGCCGCCACGGGTTGCCGATGTCATTGTCGGCCTGCTGGCTGATCAGCCGCAGCGGATGCCGGCCGATCTCTGCCTCCTGGTGAGCCGGCACGACCAGGCCACGGTCCTGCGCCGGGCGCTTGCCGATCGCGGTGTGCCCACTCGGCTGGTGAATCAGGGAGATGTGCTGGAAACTGAAGCCGCGCAGGTGCTGCAGTGGCTGTTGGATGCCCTCGCCATGCCCGGGGATGACCGGCGCCTGCGGTTGCTGGCCTGTTCCCCACTGCTGGGGTGGAGCTCAGAACAGTTGCGCTCAGGTGCTCAGGACGGCGGGCTGGATCAGCTGGCGCAGCGTCTGCGTTTGCAGGCCGATCGCATTCAGCAGCTGGGATTGCTCGGTTGTCTGTCGGATTTGCTTGAGGGACGCTTGATGGCGGATCTCTCAGAACGGGGGCGGCTGCTGGGTGATCTGCAGCAGGCGGCCCGGTTGGTGCAGGAGGCGATGCACACCCAGGGCCTGGATCTGTCCAGTGCGGCGGATTGGCTGCGTCGTCAGCGCCTCAATCCACCGAGTCCCGTTCCCGATGCCCGTCAGCCCCACAGCGATCTGGCTGACAGTGCCGTTGCAGTGGTGACGGTGCATCGCAGCAAGGGGCTCGAGTATCCGGTTGTGATCTGTCCTTATCTGTGGCAAGGACCAAGGGAGGTCAAAGGCCCGCTCTGGCGTCAGCGGGGGGAGGCGGGTTGGTCCATCGCGCTGGACCGGAATTGGGGAGAGGGATTTGCGTTGTCGCAGCTGGAGCAGCGGGCCTCGGCCGCTGAAGCGGAACGGCTGGCGTATGTGGCGGTGACGCGGGCTCGCTCCCAGTTGCTGCTGGTCTGGGCCAGAAGCAAAGGTCAGGAGCCATCGCCGTTGCAGGGGTGGTTGTTTGGCGAGGGGGATCCGGCGGATCAGATGCGTCAGCTGCCGCTCACGGCCATGCCGTTTCCGGCAGAGCCGACCCAGCAGCGTTGGAGTGCTCCGCGGCATCGGGAGGCGCTCGGGCTCGGTGCGACTCCGCAGCGGATCGACCGCAGCTGGGGGCGTTCGAGTTATTCGGCCTGGATTGCGGCACCCCTGGATCCAGCCCGGCTCGACCAGGGGCGGGATCGCGATCCACAGGGTGAAGAGGCCAGCCTCACAGACGTTGATTCCGATGCGGCGTTGTGGTCGGAACAAGGTCCCCTGGCCGCCTTCCCCCGCGGCGCTGCCGCGGGGGATTGTCTGCATCGAATCCTTGAGCAGATTCCATTCCAGGCGTCGGAGCAAGCGGCAGCGGTGATCGATTCAGAGTTGCGTCGCGCCGGACTGGATGAGAGCTGGACCCCCGCGGTGTTGGAGGGAATGAAGCTGGTGCTCACCACTCCCCTCGGGGGGAGGCTGGGCAGCCTCGAGCTGGGCGATCTCACAGCCGAGCGCCGTCTGCACGAACTCAGTTTTGATCTGCCGGTGGAGCACGTGCGCACGGGTGATCTGCTGCAGGCCTTCCAGCGGAATCCGGAGGCGAGCTTCGGTGGTGAGTACCTCAAGTTGCTGAGCCGGCTGTCGATCAACAGCCGGGGCTTTCTCACCGGTTCGATCGATCTGGTCTTCTCCGATCACCCCGACCCCCAGCAGGCCCGATGGTGGGTGGCGGACTGGAAGAGCAACTGGCTGGGTGAGCGGGGTGCCGATGGGCTGGCTGATCTCTGTGGTCCCCGTCATTACGACCCAGGGGCAATGCAGGCGCAGATGCTGCACCACCACTACCCATTGCAGGCCCATCTCTATTTAGTGGCTCTGCATCGGCATCTGCGCTGGCGCTTGCCGGGGTACAGCCCTGAGCGCCACCTGGGGGGCTACGTGTACGTCTTCCTGCGCGGCATGCCGGGGCGGGATGGATGGAGCGATGGCGGTGTGGGGCCGGGGCGTTTGGTGGAGCCGGCTCCCCTGGAACGGGTGCTCGCCCTCGACCGTGCTTTGGAGGGTGTGGCCGGATGAGCAGCAGCTGGCCCAAAGGGTTTGCAGAGGCGGTGCACAGCACCCTGCTGCGTCGTCTTGCACCGGAGCACAGCAGCGCTGATCTGGCGCTTCTCTCTCAGGAGCTGGTGGAGGCGCTTGAGCGGGGCGAACTCGATCTCCCCCTCACCCCGCAGCGCCGTGCGGTGGCTGAGGCGAGTGGTTGGCTCATCGGTCCGGATGCCCCGTTGCTCCAGCAGGGCGAGCGGATCGGCTGGCGTCGCTGGCTTGAGGCGATGGATGCCGTTCTCCATTCCTTGCTGGCGCGAACGATGCCCGAGCTCCCCGCGCCCGCGGCTGTGGCTGAGCCCGGCGACAACCTCAACCCTGAACAACAGGCGGCCGTGCTGGCTCCCGACCACGCACCGGTGCTGTTGCTCAGTGGCGGCCCAGGAACCGGAAAGACCAGCACGGTGGTGGAGGTGTTGCGCCGCGCCTTGGGTCGCCATCCTGATCTCCGCATCGGTTTGGCGGCTCCCACCGGCAAGGCATCGCGCCGGCTTGGTGATGCCGTGGGCCCTCATCTGGCGCCGCTGCCCTGTTTCACGCTGCACCGCTGGCTGGAAGCTGGTGCTGAAGGGTTTCGGCGGCGCCGCGATCGTCCGCTGGAGCTGGATCTGCTGGTGATCGATGAAATGTCGATGGTGGATCTCGCTCTGATGACCGCGTTGCTGGATGCCCTGCCAGCGGCCTGTCGTTTGGTGCTGGTCGGCGATCCCGCCCAATTGCCACCGGTGGGGAGCGGGGCGGTGTGGCAACGGTTGCAGGAGCCGGCGATCCGAGAGCGTTTCGGTGCAGCTGCGATTCAGCTCAACCGCACCTACCGCAATCGAGGTGCTCTGGCGGACCTGGCGGAGCGCTTGCGGCAGGGAGGGGTGGACGCTTTCTGGCGATCACTGGAGGACTTGCCGACCACGGCGAACGTCAGCCATCGGGTGAGCAGCCTGCGGCGGTTGCCGGCTGCGGTGCGCGATCACTGGCATCAACGCCAGCAAGGACTGACGGCCCTGACTGCAGATCTGGATCGAATCGATGATGCTGGCCTTCAGACGGCGGCGGTGCCGTTGATGCAGCTTCTGGAGCGTGATTTGCTGCTGTGTCCGCGCCGGAGGGGCCCCTGGAGCCTGGAGGACGTGCACCGCAATTTGCTGGGTCCAGCGGCGCTGGATGATCCGATGCTCTGGCCGGAAGGAACGCCGGTGATCTGCGGCGGCAATCAACCGGACCTCGGGCTGTCCAATGGTGATCTCGGGGTGAAGATCGGCCGCGGCGCCTCGGCTCGCCTGCTGTTCCGTGTGATCGATGCGGATGGCTCTGCCCTGCTGCGCCGCTTGCATCCGGCCCGAATCACCGCCCTTGAACCGGCCCTGGCGCTCACGATTCACCGGGCGCAGGGCAGTGAAGCGGATGCGGTGATGCTGCTGTGGCCGTTGCAGGACGCTGGCGATTTCGAGAGTTGCCTGCTCTACACGGCAATCACACGCGCCCGTGCCAGCCTGAATCTGATCACGGCAGGATCGGCCTGATGCGCGTTGAACGGCCCTGGGGCTGGTACGAAGAGCTTCTTGAGGCGCCTGGATACAAGGTGAAGCGCTTGCTTGTGCGTCGAGGGAAACAGCTTTCGCTTCAGCGTCACCATCACCGCAGTGAAAGCTGGACGGTGGTGGCTGGTGATGGGCAGCTGCTCTGCGGCGAGACCTGGTACGACGCCACGCCGGGTCGGATGCTTCAGATCCCTCTGGGGGAGGTGCACCGTGCCCGAGGCGGCCAGACGGATCTGGTGATTCTTGAAGTGCAGCACGGTGATCTGATCAGCGAAGACGACATCGAACGCCTTCAGGATGATTTCGGAAGAGTGTTACAATTTGAAGCCAACCTTTGAAGCGTAGGCAGCGCAATCCGGAGAGCGATCTGCGATCGCGGGGAGATTGTGAGCCTGATTTCAAGGATCAGTCAGGCCTGGGCCTACCACACATGACCGAACAGAACCCGCAAGGGGAATCTTCGTGCGCCGTCGATCTGCCAGTGAACGCAGAGCCACAGACCCCGCCCGAAGAGCTGGAAACCACGGCGATCGCAAGCGAGGCTGAGCCAAGCGAAGCACCGGGGGAGCCTGAGACGGCTGTCCCATCCGGATTTTCCGGATTCGGCTTCAGCGACGCTCTGCTGGAAACCCTTACAGCCAAGGGTTACGACGAGCCCTCACCGATTCAACGCGCTGCCTTCCCGGAGTTGATGCTGGGCCGCGACCTCGTTGGTCAGGCGCAGACCGGAACAGGGAAAACCGCAGCCTTCGCGCTGCCCTTGCTCGAGCGGCT
>CAZJLQ010000033.1:0-9099 GCA_964546675.1 uncultured Synechococcus sp. | reverse complement strand
GATGCCGCCAGCCCGATCGTGCACGGCGAGAGCATTGATCTGACTGTTGCCTTCCGGGCCAGCCGTTACGACAAGGGGGATGCGGATTACATCAATTGCCCCATGGATCAGGAGCAGTATCTGGCCTTCCGCCAGGCTCTGCTTGAGGCGGAACAGGCTGAGCTCAAAGACTTCGACAGGGAGGAGGCCAAGTTTTTCGAAGGCTGTCTGCCGATTGAAGAGCTCGCCCGGCGTGGGGAAGACACGATGCGCTACGGCCCGCTCAAGCCCATCGGACTGTGGGACCCCCGCTGGGGTGATGTGAATGACCGTGATGTACGCCGTGCCAAGCGTGCCTATGGGGTGGTTCAGCTTCGACAGGAAGACAAGGATGGACGGCTGTGGAATCTCGTGGGATTTCAGACCAACCTCAAATGGGGTGAGCAGAAACGGGTGCTGCAGATGATCCCCGGCCTCGAGAAGGCGGAATTCGTTCGCTTTGGGGTGATGCACCGCAACACGTTCCTTGAGTCGCCGCAGTTGCTGGAGCCGACGCTGCAGTTCCGCAGCAGGCCCCGATTGCTCGCGGCAGGCCAGATCACTGGCACGGAGGGCTATGCGGCGGCGGTGGCCGGAGGTTGGCTGGCGGGGACGAACGCTGCACGGCTCGCCCTGGGGATGGCGCCGATCGCGTTGCCGCTGACCACGATGAGCGGCGCTCTGACGCACTTCGTGAGTGAGGCCCCCACGGCAAAGTTTCAACCGATGCCTCCGAATTTCGGGCTGATGCCGGAACTGCCGCAACGGATCCGCGACAAGCGCGCCCGATATGGCGCCTATCGCGATCGGGCACTGGCGGATCTGGACACGATCCGTTCTCAGATGCCCCAACCGCTGGCGGTATGACCAGCGACGCCAGAGCCCGCGGGATTGAGCAGCGTTCGCTCCGGTTTGGGATCGCAGCCAATGCCGTGATGACGCTGGCTGGTTTTCTGGCCCACGTGCTCACCGGCTCTTCCGCTCTGCTTCTCGATGGTCTGTATTCAGCGGTCCTTGTGGGGTCGTCCTTGATCGCCAGTCGCATCAGTCGCAACGTTGTTCGGCCGCCTGATCGCGCCTGGCCCTACGGATATGAAGGCCAGGAAGCTCTCTATGTGCTGTTCCGTTCCCTGGTTCTTCTGGGGGTGATCGGTTTCGGGCTGAGCAGTTCGCTTGGCACCCTGATCGACTGGTGGCGCGGCGCTGAGATTCCACCGCTCACGCTCGAGCCGGTTGCGGCCTACACCGCTGCGGTGACGTCGCTTTGCTGGTTGCTGTCCTGGCGTCATTTCCGCGACTGGCATCGCACTGGCTGCATCTCGATGCTGCTGCTCACCGAAGCGCGCAACGCCAGGATCGATGCCCTGATCACCGCATCCACGGGGTTGGCGTTGCTGGCCAGCCCACTGTTGCTGTCCACACCTCTGGCGGCGATGGCGTCGATTACCGATGCGCTTCTGGTGTTGCTGGTCAGTGCGGTGCTGCTTAGGGAACCGCTTCAGGCCTTGCGGAATGCGCTGAAGCAGGCCGCTGGGCGGGCGGCGGACGCCGACGTTCTGCAGCGCACGCGGCAGGTGTTGATGCAAGAACTCTCCGGTCTCTCACTGCAAATGATGGATTTCACAGTTCAGCAGTTGGGTCGGACCGCCTTCGTTGTGGTGTACATCAATCCGTTGGAACCGCTCGACAGCGCCACCGTTGATGGGTTGCGGCATCACATCGATGCCCGTTGCAGCATGGAACTGCAGCGTCCGGTGCGTGCCGAGGTGATTCTCACGGTGTCACCTCCGATCCACTGGAGTGACCCCGAGGAGCAGACCGCCCCCTAGCGTCAATCGGTCGAGGTTGGGCCATGAGCGAGCAGCAGAACTGGGATGCCGTGGTGATCGGCTCGGGCATCGGCGGGCTGGTGACCGCAACGCAGCTTGCGGCCAAAGGCGCCAAGACGTTGGTGCTCGAGCGGTACCTGATCCCGGGAGGCAGCGGCGGCGCCTTCAAGCGGAAGGGCTACACCTTTGATGTGGGCGCCTCGATGATTTTCGGATTCGGTCAGAAGGGGTACACGAATCTGCTCACAAGGGCGTTGGCCGATGTGGGTGAGCACTGCGAAACGATTCCTGACCCGGCTCAATTGGAATATCACATGCCCGGCGGTCTGAAGATTGCCGTGGACCGGGATTACGAGCAGTTCATTGCCGATCTCTCGGCCCGCTTCCCCCATGAAGCGACAGGAATCAGGCGGTTTTACGACACCTGTTGGCAGGTGTTCAACTGCCTGGATGCGATGCCGCTCCTGTCCTTGGAGGACCCCGCCTACTTAACGAAGGTGTTCTTCAAGGCTCCGTTGGCCTGCCTTGGTTTGGCGCGATGGTTGCCGTTCAACGTCGGCGCTGTGGCACGCCAACACATCAAGGATGAGCAACTGCTGAAGTTCATTGATATCGAGTGTTTTTGCTGGTCGGTGATGCCGGCGGACCGCACGCCGATGATCAATGCGGGGATGGTGTTTTCTGATCGGCATGCCGGTGGCATCAATTATCCAAAGGGTGGTGTGGGGGTCATTGCCGAAAAGCTTGTGAGGGGGTTGGAACGTCATGGCGGGGAGATTCGCTACAAGGCTCGGGTCACTGAGGTGCTGATTGAGCACGGCCAGGCCGTGGGAGTGAAGTTGGCCGATGGGCAGACGATCCATGCCAAACGTGTCATTTCCAATGCCACACGGTGGGACACTTTTTCCGATGCTGACCCCGATGCAAGGGCGGCCAGCCAGCAGCTCGTTGATGCATCCCACACACCGGCGAAAGAACAGGTGTGGCGGCGCCGTTATGTGCCCTCGCCGTCCTTCTTGTCGTTGCATCTTGGGGTTCGGGCCGATCTGATCCCGAAGGGCACCCATTGCCACCATCTTTTGCTGGAGGACTGGGCGCAGATGGAGGACGAGCAGGGTGTGATTTTTGTGTCGATGCCGTCGCTGCTGGACGCAGATCTCGCGCCGGAAGGTCACCACATTGTTCACAGCTTCACACCGTCTTCGATGCAGGCCTGGCAGGGGCTATCGCCGAAGCAATACCGCGAGAAGAAGGACGCTGATGCAGCACGTCTGATCCAGAGGCTTGAGGCGATCCTCCCGGGCCTCAGCGAGGCGATTGCCCATCAAGAAATCGGGACTCCTCGCAGTCACCGACGCTTTCTTGGTCGGTTCCAGGGCAGCTATGGGCCGATCCCGGCCATGCAATTGCCCGGGCTGCTGCCGATGCCCTTCAACCGCACCGGGGTGAACAACCTCTACTGCGTCGGTGATTCCTGTTTCCCAGGCCAAGGTCTTAACGCTGTGGCCTTCAGTGGGTTTGCCTGTGCCCACCGGGTTGGGGCTGACTTGGGTCTGAATCCCTGGGCGCTTCCATCGTGAAAGGGGCCACTTGATCCCTGCTGACTTCAGTTGCTCAGGGGACTGAAACTTGGCTGTAAGGCACGAGTCTCAGAGACACCCTGTTGCAGTCATGAATCCTGGGATTGAGTGCTTGGATCACAACTTAAAGAGCCATGGCTGGATGAATCAACACATGTTTGATGGACTTCAAGATGATCGGATGGCCCTTGCTTGAAATCAATATTGCCAGGACTTCACATGCCAGGCGTTTGTTTTTCTAGGATTGGTTGAAAGGATTAAACCTGTTGGCTGACGCATTCAACTCCGAGGAAATCGCGCATTATTTTGAGCAGAGAGGCGAGCTCAGCAAGCCTTGGAATCTTCAGATTTTGCGGCTTCAAAAGCTGAAAGAGATGCGACAAGACTTGTCCCACGATGAGTACATGGAGCGGCTTCGTGACGCCCATGGCGATCTCATGCGTCTTGGTCGCTTTTGGGAGGGCCGTGAAGCCGAGGTTTTTGGAGGGGACTATCAGCCCTCTGCATTGATTGAACCTCTGCCAGGCTCCCCGGACGACCGTTAATCACCATGGAACGCTTCGGGCTGTCCCCGCTGATCCGCTTCACGCTGCTCAGTCTTTATCTGGCCTTGGTGCTCCCTCTTCCGCTGCTGGCGCCGCAGTCGCTTCGGTTGTGGATGGGTGTTGGCCTGGTGCTTGGCCTGGTGCTCGTGGTCGGCCTCCTAAGCGAGCAGGTAGAAACGGATGACACGGGGATCACCGTGCGTTATCCGACCTGGATTCGCTGGTTGCTGCGGCGCGGTTGGTCGATGCGATGGCAGGACATCAAGGCCCTGGTCCCTGTCGGAACCAGCCAAGGTGGCACGGTGTACTACCTGAAGTCTGCGGATTTGCGCCATCAACTCCTTCCTCAGCGAATTGAACGATTCGATCGTTTTTTGCAATTGCTGCAAACCAACAGCGACGTCGCCGTAACCGGGATTGGTCGCCTCACTCCTCCTTGGACATACCAGGTGCTGGCGTGTCTCTCAGGCTTGATGCTGATCGGTGAAGTTGCAACATTGCTCTGGCGGATGTCCGCGACCATGACTTGAATACGCTTGCTGGTTGGTTGGATTCGAGATGCGAGCGCTTCAACGTCGATGTTGTTTGCTGGCCCTTTTTTTGTTGGCAGCAAACTCTGCTGTTGTTGCCCAGCCATCGAAGGATGCGCTCATCCGTGAGCTTCTGGTTTGCATCAAAGCGGAGGAGCGCTTCACCCTCAGCCGGGATGAAGGATTTAAACGTGGCTTCAATGCATCAGCTTCAGCTGCTGCTTTACCGGACAACCTGAAGGCAGAGATCTATGCCTTGTTTGAGCAGACCGCTGAAGATGTGTTCTCCTGGGAGTTGGTTCAGGAGCGTTTCGTTGATCTGTATAAAACCAATTTCAATGACAATGAACTTGAGAGTCTGAGGCGGCTCTGCTCAGACCCTACCTACCAATCAATTGTGGATGCTGAGCTTCGGATTATCCCGGATTCACTGTCGATTGGTTTTGAATTTCAGCCCGAGCTCCAACGTCGGTTTCAGGAAGGGCTTCAGGAGCTGCTCCAGCGGGCAACCCCTTGACCGCTTCAACCCGCCGCGGGCAGGTTGTCGAGACTGAAGCGATAACCACGTTGTCGCACGGTGGTGATGCCGCCTCCCTCTCCCAAGCCGGCCTGTTCGAGCTTGCGGCGCAGGGTGAGAACTTGGGTGTCCACTGATCGCGGGCCACCACTGAAGGGAGGCCAGGCCATGCGGAGCAGTTCCTGACGGCTGCGCACCAGTCCGGGAGGCATCAACAACGCGCAGAGCAGGGCGAATTCACGGGGGCTCAACTCAACAGGCTGATCCCGAAGTGTGACCTGGCGCAAAAGAAGATGCACCTCAAGCGGGCCAACGGTGACGCGCTCCTGCAGTCCGCTGTGCCCTCGCTTCAGCAATGTGCGGCACCGCGCCGCGAGTTCCTCGAGGCCGAAGGGTTTGCGAAGGACATCGTCAGCGCCATCGTCCAGTAGTCCAACAACTGGGTCGGCTCCGGTGCGAGCGGTGAGCACGATCACGGGGCAGCGCAGTTGTTCGGCAAGACGCAGCGCAGAGCTCTGTTCAAGGATCTCCGCACTGACCAGCAGGTCAGGGGACTGGTCCTGACAGATCTCAAGGGCTTCGCCTGCACGTCCCACCGCTGCGGTGAGGTGGCCGTCCTGTCTGAGCCGCTGCACCAGCACGGTGCGCAGGGTGGGATGGGGTTCAACCACCAGGACCCTGGACGGCTCCTGGCCCGTGCCAGAGCTGTCCATCGTCATGGTGGTGAGGCTCTGATCGCTGGCGTCAGCCGTGAGATCGCGGGGGGTGGAGGTCACAGCACTGACTAAGGCGCGCTTACGCTAAGCGGAAATTCCTGGCACGCTGGTAACAGAGGCAGCTGTCTCATTTCATGACGTCACTCGAAGACCCGGAAGCCATCCGCCACTTCCAGTCCCTTTGTGACGCTTGTCAAGAGCTCACAAGTCGGTACCACTCCCCTTCGGAGTTGCGGCTCTACGCCGATGGTTACCTCCACGCACTCAGACGCACAGGTTCGCTCGACCGTCTTCAGCAGCACCGGCTCGAGCAATTGATTGATCGCTGGATCATGGATCCTTCAAGCTTTATTGGCCCCGACGGAGACGTCAGCACCCTGTACATGCGTCGGCCACAGGGTTATTAGCGAAGAGCCGAGGATCGTTTCCTCGGCTGATTGACTTCAAACGAGGTGCTGGACGTTCAGCTTGCCAGAGCAATTTCCAGTTTTTCCTTGAGTTCCCCAGCGTTATACATTTCGATCAAAATGTCTGAACCGCCGATAAATTCCCCCTTGACGTAAACCTGAGGAATGGTTGGCCAACTTGAAAATTCTTTGATTCCCTGACGAATCTCCGCGTCAGAGAGCACATCGAAGGTTTCGAAACTGACGCCGAGAGAGTGCAGGATCTGCACAACATTGTTTGAGAATCCACACTGGGGCATCAATTTTGAGCCCTTCATAAACACGAAAATTGGGCTGGAACCAATCAGCTGCTCGATTTTGCTGCGGGTTGTGGCGTCCATTGGTGGCGACTTGCGGAAGGTTGGTTGAACGGAGAGAGAAACAGTCAGCCCGCGGGCACGGACGTATTCAGCGCTAAGGCATGAATGGCTTCACTGGCGAGTTCCTGCTGGAGCGCGCCGTACACCATCTGATGCTGTTTGATCCGACTCAGGCCGTCAAAAGATGTTGATATGACGCTCACTTGGAGATGATCTCCACCACCAGTGAGATCCTCAATCGTTACTTGAGCATCAGGAATGGCACGTTGTATGGCGGCTTGGACCGCTTCCGGCTGAACCATCTCAGGGGGCGTTCGCAGAACTGGATGTTGACAGATCAGTTGGTTCCTGCCGGTGCAGCTCCTTTGAATTCTGTTTCCACAAAACCGAGTTCAACAAGGCTTTGGTATGCCTTCTGTCCTTGGGGTTGGGAGGGCGTCATCAACTTCACCACTTCAACGAGGACCGGCACAGCCACTTCCGGCTGATTCTGGAGACGGAACAGAGCGGCAAGACGAAGATTGGATTCAGCAAGCAGCGCCAGAGCCTGGCGTCCCTTGCTGTCCATTTCGCGGGGAATGCGGGCGTCCAGGCCACGGAATGCTCCGCTGAGATCTCTGTAGAACGCAAGAAGCTGCTTGGATGCTTTTCGTGCATCGTCGTAGGCCTGTTTGGCAGCGGTTAGGTCACCAGCTGCAACTGCTGCATCACCACGGTTGATCAGCGCCTGAACGGCCGTTGGGTTGAAGCCGCCTTCACTCTGGGCAAGGACCCGGTCACTCGCACCGCCTCCCTGAGCAATGGCTTCACAGGGGGCGAAGGCCAGGGAGGTCAGCAGGGCCGACGCCATCAGCAGGGTGCGACAACCCATGGTGTCAGGAATACAAAAAGTCGGGCTTATTAAAGGCACTGCAACGGCCGACCCACGGCTTCACGGGCCGCTTGTTCAGCCGTATGCATCGTTTGTGCCAGAACCTGATTGAACCGGATCCGCTCTTCTCTGCCATGGTCTTCGGGAACGAAGATGGGTTCCCCGAAACAAATGGCCGCTCGACTGAACGGTCTGGGAGGCGCCTGGCTGTACCCAAGGCCAACTGGGATCACAGGCACCTGAACGCCGCGGCTCTGGGCCAGGCTCGCCAAGCGGACCAGCCCCTGGTGCAAGTGAATCGGTTGGTCCTTTCGATGGATGCGTCCTTCGGGAAACATCACCAGTTGCTGGCCATCAGCCAGAAGATCAATCGCCAGACGCAGCGTCGTTAGGGATGGGCGACCCTGATCCACAGGGAAGCAACCCAACCGCTGCAAAAACCAACCCTGAAGACCCGACATCTCCGTGGTGGTGACCATGAAGCGGCAATCGCGTCCCGTCACCCGTCGCCCTGCTGCCATGGGCAGCATCAGCGCGTCCCAACGGGCCCTGTGGGTCGGTGCCAACAGCACCGGCCCAGAGCGGGGCAGATTGTGATGCTGCAGAACCAGTCGCTCCTTGAATTGAAGCCTGAGGGCGAGGTCTTGCGTGACAAGCATCGCAAGGGGTGCCCAGAAGGGATCAATTCCAACTTGAAGCGCTGATTCGCGGGTGGCGAGGGCCACTGGCACCGTCACGCTGATTTTTTGGCCCTGAGAACTTACGGCGCTTGTCCAGCGCTGCATAGGATCCGCATCGACCTCGTCGTCGTCATGGCAAGTCTCGGCGTCAACATCGACCACATCGCCAATGTGCGTCAGGCCCGCAGAACGGTTGAACCGGATCCAGTGCCCATGGCGATGCTCGCCGAGCTTGGAGGTGCTGACGGCATCACGGTGCACCTGAGGGAAGACCGGCGTCACATCCAGGATCGGGACGTTGAACTCCTGCGTCAGACCGTCCGTTCCCGGCTCAACCTCGAGATGGCGGCAACCCCTGAAATGCTGGCGATCGCGCTGCGTGTGAGGCCCGACATGGTGACGTTGGTTCCGGAACGGCGCGAGGAGGTCACCACCGAGGGAGGGCTTGACATCGTTGCGCAACAAGCAGCTCTCACCGCTCTGGTTTCACAGCTTCAGGAGGCGCAAATCCCCGTGAGCCTGTTCGTCGACCCCGATGGACGACAGCTTGAAGCATCCAAAGCCAGTGGTGCGCAGTGGGTGGAGTTGCACACAGGTGCCTACGCCGAGGCGGGTTGGACCGAACAACCTCAGGAGCTGGCTCGGCTCAGTGAGGGATCCGCGATCGCACGTCAGCTTGGCTTGCGCGTTAATGCCGGCCATGGCCTGACCTATCAGAACGTTGAACCCGTTGCAGCGCTTCCCGGGATGGAGGAGTTGAACATCGGCCACACGATCGTGGCCCGCGCCTTGGCCGTCGGTCTGCAACAGGCGGTGCGTGAAATGAAGGCGTTGATTCAGAATCCACGCCACGACCCTCTGTTTGGACAGTCGCCTGGATGACTCAGTATCACTTCATTGCGGCCAGCGAACGGTTTCTGATCGAAGAAGAGCCGTTGGATGAGGTGCTGCGTGAACGGCTTCGCAACTATGCGGAGAACAACAAAACAGTCGATTTCTGGTTGGTGAGGAGGCCTGCATTTCTGCAGGCGCCTGAGATGGCCGAAA
>CAZJLQ010000032.1:0-9188 GCA_964546675.1 uncultured Synechococcus sp. | reverse complement strand
TGGCAATGACGAGGCGATGCAGGGCCAGCTTCTCGCTGCTGCAGGCAAGGATCCTGCCGAACACCACTCCCATGGCGGCAGCGTGCACGAATCCGCCTGGCCGATGGCCGCTCCCCTTGCTGTTCTGGCGGTTCCCTCCGTGCTGATCGGCCTGCTTGGCACCCCCTGGAACAGTCGCTTCGCCGGACTGCTCAACCCTGAAGAGGCCGCTGAAATGGCCGAGCAGTTCAGCTGGGGAGAGTTCCTCCCACTGGCTGGCGCCTCCGTCGCCATCTCCGTCACCGGCATCACCATTGCGGTGCTGGCCTACGCCTTGCACCGCATCGATCTTGGCCAGCTGGTGGCCGGTCGCCTCCCCAGCATCAATGCCTTCCTCGCGAACAAGTGGTACCTCGATGCTCTCAACGAAAAACTGTTTGTACGAGGCAGTCGCAAGCTGGCCAGGGAAGTGCTGGAAGTCGACGCCAAGGTTGTGGATGGCGTGGTGAACCTCACGGGGCTGCTCACCCTCGGCAGCGGTGAGGGACTCAAATATCTGGAGACCGGGCGTGCGCAGTTCTATGCCTTGATCGTGTTTGCCGGAGTGATCGGTCTGGTTGTTCTGTTCGGTGTCCTTGGTGGCCCGATCGCCTGATCGAAACACCTGCTTCGCTGTGTGTGTCATCGCCTATCGAGCAGATGACACAACGGCTGGCATTTCTACAGTTCTGGCACGTGAAAAACAGGCAAGACAGTGATTGAGTTTGCCGTCGCCGGTCTGACGGAACCTGTGAGTGCCACTGTTCCCTGGCTGAGTATTTCGATCCTTTTACCGATCGTCGGGGCCCTGTTGGTGCCCTTCATCCCCGATTCGGGTGATGGCAAGCAGATCCGCTGGTATGCGCTGGTTGTCACCCTGATCACGTTTCTGATCACGGTCGCCGCCTACCTCACCGGCTACGACCCAAGCGTGAGCGGCCTGCAGCTTTCAGAACGGGTGAGCTGGCTGCCCGATCTCGGCCTCACCTGGGCCGTCGGCGCCGACGGGCTCTCGATGCCCCTGATCCTGCTAACCAGTTTCATTACCAGCCTTGCTTGTCTGGCGGCGTGGCCGGTGAGCTTCAAGCCACGACTGTTTTATTTCCTGCTGCTCGCCATGGACGGCGGCCAGATCGCTGTCTTCGCAGTGCAGGACATGTTGCTCTTCTTCCTCGCCTGGGAGCTGGAGCTGATTCCTGTCTATCTGCTGCTTGCGATCTGGGGAGGCAAAAAAAGGCAGTATGCGGCAACGAAATTCATCCTTTACACCGCAGGAAGTTCGCTGTTCATCCTGTTGGTTGCCCTCGCGATGGGTTTCTTCGGGGGTGGCACACCCAGCTTTGAGTACACCGCGCTTGCGGCGAAAGACTTCGGTGCTGGATTCCAATTGCTTTGCTACGCCGGACTTCTCATTGCCTTCGGCGTGAAGCTCCCGATCGTGCCGCTTCACACCTGGCTGCCGGATGCCCACGGGGAAGCCACAGCCCCGGTCCACATGCTGCTGGCCGGGATCCTCCTGAAGATGGGTGGTTACGCCCTCCTGCGTTTCAACTGCGAACTCTTGCCAGCGGCCCATGCCCAGTTCGCACCACTGCTGATCGTGCTTGGCGTGGTGAACATCATTTATGCCGCACTCACCTCCTTCGCCCAGCGCAACCTCAAACGCAAGATTGCGTACAGCTCCATCAGCCACATGGGCTTCGTGCTCATTGGTGTGGGCAGTTTCAGTGCACTCGGGACCAGCGGAGCGATGCTCCAGATGATCAGCCACGGTCTGATCGGTGCCAGTCTGTTTTTCCTCGTGGGCGCCACCTACGACCGCACGCACACCCTTCAACTCGACGAGATGGGTGGCGTTGGCCAGAAGATGCGGGTCATGTTCGCCCTCTGGACCGTCTGTGCCCTCGCCTCATTGGCGTTGCCCGGCATGAGCGGTTTCGTCAGCGAATTGATGGTCTTCGCTGGTTTCGCCACCGATGAGGCCTACACCCTGCCGTTCCGCGTGGTGATCTGCGGCTTGGCGGCCGTCGGCGTGATCCTCACGCCGATCTATCTGCTCTCGATGCTTCGAGAGATCTTCTTCGGAAAAGAGAAAGCAGAGCTGGTGTCCCACACCAACCTGGTGGATGCGGAACCGCGTGAGGTGTACATCATCGGTTGCCTGCTGGTGCCGATCATCGGGATTGGTCTGTACCCGAGGCTGATGACGGACAGCTACAGAACGTCGATCGAGGCACTCGTCACACGGAACGTGGATGCAATGGAGCGGATCACGCAGCCGACAGCACCGATCATTCGCAATCAGCCCTCTGTGCCTGCCCTCTTGAACGCCCCCGCGATACCAATCGCGTAAACAAGTGCGAGGTTGTACTCCCCCGCTGGGACGATGCCAAAAGATGTCTTTAAGTTCCTAGATCCAATCGGCATCCGTCATGCGCCAGATCAATTTCGGCCTGATCTTCGCCTTCGGTCTGTTGATGGTGTTCTTCACGCTTGAGAACACCGCCCCGACAACCATTCACGTCCTGCCCGGCCTGCAGTACACCCTCCCCCTCGCCAGTCTGCTTCTGCTGATCGCTGGAATCGGCGCCGTGTCCGCCTGGTTTTTCGCAGCCTGGACCGGAATGCTCAACAACGTTGACCAGTTGGGCAAAGCCAGCGAATTCGAAGCACAACAGGTGAGGATTCAGGAGCTCGAAACCGATCTGAGCCGCTACCGCTCCACGGTGGAGACCCAACTGGGGCTGCTCCCTTCAACAACAGCCAGCAGCACCGAGAGCAGCGACGACAGCAGCTCCAGCTGAAGCTCACGCCCATCAACACTGGCGTCCATAGGCCTGCATCGATAGGTTTCAGCCAGTGATGTCATCCCGTTGCAGCAGGTTGGAGTCAGCGCAAAAGCCGATGTCGGCGCCAGGCTGGCCATCCGCCTGCTTCAGGATGCAGCGGAACGGGGAGAACTCGATCCCTGGGATGTGGATGTGATCGCCGTGATCGATGGCTTCCTGGATCAGTTGAGCCAACGCATCGCCGTTCCGAAGCAGGTCGCGACGGTTCTCGAACAGCGCGGTGGAAGCTACGAACAGGATCTAGCCGACAGCAGCGAGGCTTTTCTCGCTGCCTCCGTGCTGGTGGGCCTGAAAGCGGAAATGCTCGAAACCAGCATGCTTCCGCCCGTTGAAGAGCTTGAAGATGGCTTCGAACCCGAGATTGAAGACCAGGGCTGGCTGGATCCGGTGTTCGATCTGCCCCGACGCCCCGAACGCCATCTCCAACGTCGGCCTGTGGCACCGCCTCCCCTGCGGCGTCCCGTCACCCTTGGCGAACTGATCGAGCAGCTGGAATCGATTGCCGAACAGCTCGAATCAGATGAACTCCAGCAACGGCGCCGGCAACGCCAGAAGCGGTACAGCAACCGTGAGGCAATCGCTCAGGTTGCTGGTCTGGCCCATCGGGAAAAGCTGCCCGAAACCACCGCCGCGATGGGCGTGTTTCTCAATGGCTGGGACGCTGCACTGGAATGGATCGATTTCGAACATCTGGTGATCCAGTGGCGCAGTGCCGCCGCATCCGATCTCGACACAGATCGCGTTGGCGTGTTTTGGGCACTGCTGTTCCTCTCCTCCCAGGGGCGAGTGGAATTGCACCAGGAGGGTTGGCTGCATTCCCCCCTTCAGCTGAGACGGTTGTCCCCGGCCGGATCGGTGACCCAGCTGCCAATCAAGAATCTCGAGGTGCCAGCTTCCGGGCCGACCCGAAGCACCATGGCTGCTTGAGGCACGGTTTAATGTTCACCATCCTTCAATGCCCCCAACGCCGATGAAGGCGATGATTCTGGCGGCCGGCAAGGGAACGAGGGTTCAACCGATCACCCATGTGATCCCCAAACCCATGATTCCCATCCTGCAGAAGCCTGTGATGGAATTTCTCCTTGAGTTGCTCAAGGAGCATGGATTTGCAGAGGTGATGGTCAATGTGTCCCACCTCGCTGAAGAGATTGAAAATTATTTCCGAGATGGTCAGCGGTTTGGGGTTGAAATTGCATACAGCTTTGAAGGCCGGATTGAAGACGGTGAGCTCATTGGCAATGCCATGGGCTCAGCCGGTGGTCTGAAGAAAATTCAGGATTTTCAGCACTTCTTCGATGACACCTTTGTGGTGCTCTGCGGCGACGCTCTGATCGATCTGGATCTCACCGAGGCCGTGCGCCTCCATCGCGAGAAGGGAGCACTGGCGAGCCTGGTGACAAAGCGAGTCCCGAAGGATCAGGTCAGCAGCTACGGCGTTGTTGTGACCGACGCCGAAGACCGCATCTCTGCTTTCCAGGAAAAACCATCGGTCGAAGAGGCACTCAGCGACACGATCAACACCGGCATCTACATTTTCGAACCGGAAATCTTCGAGCACATTCCATCCGGTGTGTCCTTCGATATCGGCTCGGATCTGTTCCCGAAATTGGCGAGTCTGGGCGCGCCTTTTTACGCCATACCCATGGATTTCGAATGGGTGGATATCGGCAAGGTTCCTGATTACTGGCAGGCGATCCGCAGTGTTCTTCTTGGCGACGTCCGGCAGGTTGGCATCCCCGGAAAGGAAGTGCGCCCAGGTGTCTACACAGGCCTGAACGTTGCCGCGGACTGGGAAAAGATCGACGTGAAAGGACCGGTCTATGTGGGCGGAATGACCAAGATCGAAGACGGAGCAACAATCATTGGCCCCTCCATGATTGGCCCAAGCTGTCACATCTGCGAAGGCGCCACGATCGATAACTCGATCATCTTCGACTATTCAAGGATTGGTGCAGGTGTTCAGCTGGTCGAAAAACTCGTTTTCGGTCGCTACTGCGTAGGCAAAGACGGAGGGCATTTCGACCTTCAGGAAGCTGCCCTCGACTGGCTGATCACCGATGCCCGTCGCCAGGATCTGGTGGAACCATCTCCTCAGCAAAAAGCAATGGCGGAACTGCTGGGAACCGATCTCACGCCGGCTGCAAGCTGAGGGAGGCCTGATCGAGAATTCTGGGAATTCTGTCCTCAGCCTTCACCGCCATCAGGTGAACCCCTTGAACAATGCCGAGATAACGCCTCACCTGCTCAGCCGCAATCGCAATTCCCTCGGCGGCAGGATCCCGCGATTCCGCCAGGCGACGCACCAGATGGTCCGGAATCGATGCACCGGGAACGACACGGTTGATGAACATCGCGTTCTTCGCTGATTTCAACAAGAACACCCCGGCGAGCACTGGCATCTTCATCGGACCGGCCAACTCGCGTTGAAACCGCTCAAGGGCATCGGGATCCATCACCATCTGGGTCTGAATGAAACGGGCGCCGGCCTCTTGCTTGCGGGTTAGGCGACGTTGCAGACCACTCCAGCTGGGGCATTGAGGATCGGCGGCACACCCCGGAAAAAGCTCCGTAGCACCGTCGGGCAACTCACCGGCGACAGGATCTTCTCCGCGGTTGAACGCAGACACCTGGTTCAAGAGCTTGATGGATTCAAATTCATTCACCGGCCGAGCCTCCTGCTGATCCCCAGCACGCACTGGATCGCCGGTGAGACACAACAGATTGCGAATCCCCAGGGCATGGGCACCGAGCAAATCAGCCTGCAGGGCAATCCTGTTGCGATCCCGACAGGCCATCTGGAACACAGGTTCCAGCCCGGCATCCAGCAAAAGCCTGCACAACGCCAGACTGCTCATGCGCATCACCGCACGGCTTCCGTCAGTGACATTGACGGCATGAACCCGGCCTTTAAGACAGGCAGCCATCCCGAGGGAGTGGCTGGGATCACCGCCACGGGGTGGCATCACTTCCGCTGTTACGGCGATGCCACCTGCTTCAAGAGCGCACTGCAGCGCTGACCCCACACTTTTTCTGCTTCAACGCACCACTATGGAGGATCAACTTCTTGGCAGGGGCTTAGCATGTGGAGAGAGGGCGAGTGGACCATGACATCCGCAGAATCGTCCGATCCACTCAGCATTTCTCTCTCGACTCGCGAGATCGAAATCATCGAATTGGTGGCCGAGGGACTGACCAATCAGGAAATCGCAGATCGATTAACGATCAGCAAACGCACGGTCGACAACCATGTGAGCAACGTCTTCACCAAGACGGGATCGAAGAACAGAGTTGCGCTTCTGAACTGGGCGATGGACAACGGCAGGATCTGCCGGGACGGCTTCAACTGCTGCGCACTTCCGGATAACGAGCACCCCGCATCCTGACGGTCATTGGCTCAGGCAGGCTCTGGAGCGACCCTGCCGTCAGGGGTATCTCGAAGAGCGTGGCGTAATCGAGGCACGCTTCAGCGGTGTTTCCCACAAAACGGAGAACTCCTTCTCTGTCGTACAGACCGACCATGCGCTCCGAGGGGATGATTCGGACCTCCCAAATCTAAAGGAAATCAAAAGAGTTTTCCAGGGTTGGGTTCAGGCCAGTCCGTAGCGGCCGCGGTCGGGAATCGTCCAGCTCTGGATTGGCTTGGCTGCAAGCACCGCATTGGACCAGCGGGACTCGCCGGTGACCTCCAAGCCACACCACGCTGGAATTGACAGGTTTGCATCCACAGCCGGCAACTCCACTTCGGCCAGAACCAATGGCGCGTTGTCTCCCCCAAAGCAATCCACAATCCACTCCCCGCCTGGCAGACCCAGATGGAAACGCGTCTTTTCAAGACGATCAGGAGCGAGTTGCCACAGACCTTGAGCATCCTCCTCTGGAATTGGGTACTCGAATTCATGGCGGACCAGGCCATCGGCATCTGCCGCTGCCTTGAGCGTTAACCAAGCCTGACCCGCACCATTGAGGCGAACACGCACCGTTACCCCATCGGCGCTGGACGCCAGATATCCCTGCCGCAGAACCTGAGGAGGGCCAGCCAACGACCGCCAGCCATCCCCCATCACGAGAAATCGACGCTCAATCTCAAGAGCCACCGTCAATTCTCCGATGGTTGGGACGCCGTAAGGCTGCTTGCCCAGTGCAACTTGTGCGCGAGGGTTCGGTAATAAGACGGACTCTGATTCAGCAGCACCATCAGAGCGTGATGACGCGCCTGCTGCACCACACAACACTCACCGGGCTCAAGAACCGTGCAGCCAACTCCGTCTTTCCACAACTTGATCCGGTTGTCGGCATCTCCCAGAGGCCAGATCACCAGCTGAGCCCGCGGTGGAATCACCAGCGTGCGGCTGGAAAGACTCATCGGGCAGATCGGGGCCACCACAATCGCATCGATACCTGGATGGAGAATTGGACCACCGGCCGCCAAGGCGTAGCCGGTGGAGCCCGTGGGAGTGGAGAGGATCAGACCATCTCCCCGCATCTGATCAACCACTTCACCGTCAATTTCCAGTTCGAGCGTGCAGGTCGGAGAGATCTCATCCCGATAGGCCCGCAGGTAAAAGTCATTGAGTGCCCAGTGATGCTCGTCGTCGTCCTCCACATCCAGCACCTGCAGCGGCGCTGCTGATGCGGCACGCTCCTGGGCACTGCGCCGATCCACCATCGCCTGCAGCATCATCCGGCGTTCCAGGGCGTACTGATCGTCGATCAATCGCTGCCAAATCTGATCCCCACGCAGCACACGACGGTCATGGGTCAGAAATCCAAGGTGACCCCCAACATTGATGCTCAGGATTGGGATGTCATGCACCGCAAGATGGCGGGCAGCACCCAACACGGTGCCATCGCCACCGAGCACAACGGCGAGATCTGGCATTGCGTCCTGCATGGCCAGCAAGCCTGGAAACGGGTTGACCCGTGCTCCAGACATCGCCGTGACCACCTCGACACCAATCTGTTCAAGGTCCTTGGCGCATTGACGGGCTTCTCTCTGGGCTGGAGGGCTGTCAGCCCGATAGATCACCCAGACCCTCTCGAGACGCATCGAACCGGTCGCGGCGAGTTACCAGCGGAGCAGGTTGAACTGTTCCATATCGACCGTAACTCTGTTGCGATACAGCGACAGCAAAATGGCCAAACCAACAGCAGCCTCTGCTGCAGCAACCGTGATCACAAACACGGCAAAAACCTGGCCGCGAATGAGGTCTCCATCCACATATGAGGAGAAGGCCATCAGATTGATATTCACTGCATTGAGCATCAATTCAATGCTCATCAACACCCGAACAGCATTGCGACTGTTAATCAACCCCCAGACCCCGATGCAGAACAGCACGGCGGCAAGCAGCAAGTAGGCCTGAAGGGAAGGCAGTTCGTTGATGAAGTCAATCATCGATCTCAGGGGCAGGTTTAGGAAGAGCGCCGCTCAAGCAGAAGCGGAGTATTGGATTTCTCAATCAGGCCCTGATCTGCCACTTCGCCGGTGACAACATCTGTTGCGAGAACATCGCGCCGGGCCAGAACGATGGCTCCGATCATCGCCATCAGCAGCAGCACGGAGGCGAGTTCGAAGGGAAGCAGGTAATCCGTGAACAGATGTTCACCGATCCGTGCCGTGGCCTCCTCACCAACCGCTGCAGGACCCGGCAGGCTCCAGGGCGTGGTCACCACAACCCGCACGAGGAGAGCGAGCAAGCCGAGGCAAACACCTGCTGACACCACACGGCGCGTGGTGAGATTGGCGATGGCCTTGAGATCCTCACGCTTGTTCACGAGCATGATCGCGAACAGGATCAGGACATTGATCGCCCCGACGTAAACCAGCACCTGAGCGGCTGCAACGAAGCTGGCGTTGAGCAGCAGATACAGCCCTGCCACTGCCATGAACACGCCCCCGAGCAGGAACGCGGAATAGACGATGTTGCTGAGAAGCACCACCCCTAGGGCTCCGGCCACGACAACAGCCGAGAGCACCAAAAAACAGACGAGCTCTGTAGTCCCCGCAATGGTCATGCGTTGTTCTCCTCAGCCGTCTGGGCTGATTGTCCCCCATCTTTGCCGGAAGGTTCAGCGGGAGGGGCCAGGGTTTCCAGAACCTCAGCAGGCAGGCGACCAGCTCTGGGACGATCTGGAGACACACCATGGGGAGAGACCTCACCGGCAGGGAGGTACGCCAACTCTCGGAGCGGCTGAACGGAAGGATCGGTGGTCACGCTTGTGGGCAACCGTCCGAGGGCGACATTGTCGTAATTGAGGCTGTGGCGATCAAAGGACGCCAGTTCATATTCCTCGGTCATCGAGAGGCAGTTGGTGGGGCAG
>CAZJLQ010000031.1:0-9365 GCA_964546675.1 uncultured Synechococcus sp. | reverse complement strand
CCATCCTTCGGTCGCTCCGGCAGCGCCTGGCCGGTGAAACGCAAGCCCGGCTGAGCAGTGCTTAACGGCCGACACCGCTCAGTGGAAATTTGGCCGGAATGCCGATCGCCCTTGGATAGGTCGCTGGACAGAGGCCACAGGATTTCACGGTGAGCACGTGTCGGATGCCACGGTCATCGGGCAAATGGGTCTGCTGCACACCGATCACTTCTGCCTGTAAGGGTTTGAGAGCCTGATTCAGCGCCTGTTCGTCGTTGTCGCTCCACTGACCGCGATAGAGCAGTGCTTCGCCATCGCGGCTGAGCAAAGGAACCAAGTATTCAGCCACCACGGGTGCTGCGGCAACCGCCCTTGCCACGGCCAGATCGAAGCGCTGCCGAGACCCCGGATCGTGCCCCGTCGCCTCGATCCGTTCAGTCCTCACACGGACTCGGCCCGCCAGGCCAATGCCTTCGGCCATGGCTTGCACCGCAGCGGTCTTGCGTCCGACCGAATCCAGCAGGGTCATTTCCGCGCCCGGTAAGGCAATGGCGATGGCAAGACCTGGGAAGCCGCCGCCGGTTCCTACATCGATGCAGTGCCGTGGTGTCACGCCAGTCTTCAGAAGATGCTGCAGCGGCCAGAGGCTGTCAAAAATCTGGTTGATCCAGAAGTCGTTCCCCTCCACAAGACGCGTGAGGTTCACCCGCCCGTTCCACTCTCGCAAGAGCTCCTGCAGCTGATTCAGTTGACGCAGCTGCTCCGGCTGCGGATGCCACCCCAGGGCTTGCCAGAAATCGGCCCCGGGTCCGATGGAGATGGGCATCGGACCATGCTGCAACTCTCTCTACGATGAAGGACCGGCCCTCCACCGTTGTCCCCATCGACCAGCCATTACGAGAGGCTTGGGGTCCCCAGTCATGCCGATCCGGAAACGCTCCGTCAGGCATTTCGTCGGCGCAGCAAGGATTTGCATCCCGACACCACAACCCTGCCGGCGTTGGAGGCGGCCCAGCAGTTTCAGCAGCTCCGTCAGTCCTATGAGCTTCTCGCCGATCCAGAGCGTCGTCGCCGTTATGACGACCAACTGAACGGTCAGGGCAACCAATCGACATTGCCAGCGTCCGCGTCGGAACAACGGAAGGATCGTTGGAGCGGAATTGGAGAACGCCGTCCTCTTTCAGGTGGGGAGTGGTTTTCGTTGGTGCTGCTTGGCGCTGCATTGCTGCTCAGCTTGGTGCTCGGTCTTGGTGTTGCCCTCGTGCAGGGCCGTGAGTGGCAAGTCTCGCCAGGTTGGTTGAATGTTGAGCAGACCCAGGCCAGCACTGCCGTGCTTCCTTCCGATGCCCTCCCTGCCGCCGGACCAGACGCCCTTGAATCAGCATTCACTCCGGGCATTGGAGCAGTGGTTAAGGGAGCTGGGGGCTGATCCAGTTGACGGGAACCCCTGCTGTTGGAGCCTGATTCACCCTGATTGGACCGCCGAGCTGCTGCTCGATCAGGAGCATCTTCATGTCACCTGGCAACAACCAGAACAACGATCGAGGCAGTGTGTTCTCCCATACGGTCTTTCTCGGGCCGACGTGACTGCTGCGATCCAAGCCGGCCCTGACTACAGCTGATCCAAGGCTTTGGTGACGGCGTCATAACAGCATTCCAGTTGTGCATCACTGATGCACAGCGGCGGAAGCAGGTACACCACCTGACCAAGGGGGCGAAGAAATACACCGTGGTTCATGGCAATGCGCTTCACGGTTGGTCCCGCTGGGTTCAAGTAGCCAGCGGTTCCGTCCACCACAAGGTCAAAGGCCGCCACCGTGCCGATCAGTCTCGGTCGTTGGACTCTCGGATGGGAGGCGAGTGCCTGCAGGTGGGGGCGATGCCGCTGTTCAAAACCGAGGAATGTTGAGGGATCCGCCTCCAGGAGATCAAGACTGGCGTTGGCGGCAGCACAGCCCAATGGGTTGGCCGTGAAGCTGTGGCCATGCCAGAACGTCAGCTGAGGGTCAACGCCGATGAAGGCGCCGAACACCTTCTCGCTTGCCATCGTCACCCCCATCGGCAGGCACCCCCCCGTAAGCCCTTTGGAAAGGGCGATCAGATCGGGCTTCAGCTCGGCGCGTCGAGTGGCGAACCAGTCTCCACAGCGCCCGAAACCCGTGAGCACTTCGTCTGCGATCAACAGGGCACCGGCCTGCCGCACCCTGTCCTCCACCTGCTTCAGGAAGTGCGGCCGCACCATGGTCATGCCGCCTGCGCCCTGCAGTAGAGGTTCAAGGATCACCGCCGCCGTCGGAGTCTCAAGACACCTTTCAAGGACGGCTAGGGCGTTGAGTTCGCGAACCTCCACCGTGGCATCTCCCCACCAGGTGGAGGGCCAGGGAACGCGCGCAACGGGGAAGAGTTTGTCGTCATATGGCGCGCTGAACAGGTTGCGTTCACCCACGGCCATCGCCCCGAAGGTGTCGCCGTGATAGGCCCCGTCGAAGGCAATGATTTGATGGCGAGGTTCCTCGCGGTTGTGCCACCACTGGCAGGCGATCTTGAGGGCCACCTCGACGGCGGTTGATCCGTTGTCCGAGAAAAAGAGCCGCTCGAGCCCGGTGAGCTTGCTGAGTCGTTCGGCGAGCCGCTCGGCCGGTTGATGGCAGAAGTCCGCGAAGATCACCTGCTCCAGTGTTCGCGCCTGTTGGGCGATCGCATCAGCGAGCACTGGATGGCTGTGCCCATGCAGCGTGACCCACCAACTGCTGATGGCGTCGATCAGGGGTGGAGCACCCTCACGATGAAGAAGAGCACCTTCTCCGGAGAGAATCCGCTGCTGGGGGGGGGAAGAACCGATCTGTGTGAAAGGTGGCCACAGGTTCGGATGAGATTCCGTCTTGGGTTCGGACCCCATGGTCAATCGCGCCGGTTTTGCCATATTGAAAGGTGAGGAACGGATTCCCCTTTCGCATCCATGCGTTCCAGACGGATTTCCAAACGATTCATTCCGGTGGACTGGGCGTCCCAGAGAGCATGCACAGCTGGTTCATTGCATCGAGAGGTGTTTGCCGAGGGAACCTGGCCCTCCATCCGTGTTCTGCTTGAAGCCAGGGGATTTTCGCCGTTCCACGTGGAGCGGATCCATGAGCATTTGCGTCAGGGATGGCCCCTGGCGATGGCTGCCAGGCAGGTCTCCATGCAGATGGGCACCTGTCCGGCACGATCCAAGTTCCTGGGCTGAATCCGGCCCGTTGATCTCAGTGGCGGATGTGTGTTCAGTGGCGGAAGCCCGTTCAGCGGCAGAGGTCCGTTTCCTTCTCAGACTCGGTCGCGAGCGGCCCGCAGTTCACCCAACGCACGAGCTGCACTTCCACATCGGTGAACAGCACGAGAACGCCGGCACAGAGAAGCCCTACCGCCGCAATGACCAGGGACTGACGAGGGTTCATGAAACAACTGTTTTGAGCCGTTGTTGGAACTTAGAGCCCAGATCCTGCCCGTGCCATTCGATCGCCAAAGCTGACGCACTAAGTGGTTTCAGGGGTGGCAGTTCTGCCAGTACAGGGACCTGACCGAACTGCTCCAGGGTGATCGGGTTGTCCGGGTGGCGCGGACCGTTGAGGATCAGACCCAGTACAGGGATCTCGCGATGGTTGAGAGCCTCGAGGCTGAGCAGGGTGTGATTGAGGGTGCCCAGCCCGCTATCCGCAACCAGGACGACGGGCAGCCTCCACCGTTTCAACTGATCGATCTGCAACCAGTTGCGGGTGAGCGGCACCATCAGTCCACCTGCTGTCTCCACCACAAGCGCCCCTGAATGATCGGGCAGGTCCAACCGATGGCGGTCGAGTTGCACCGCATCGATCTCTGCGGCCCAGTGGGGCGAGACGGGCGACTGGAAGGCATAGGCCTCGGCCAAGCACCGATCGGCTGGGAGCTGAAGCAGTGCTTGCACACGCCCACGGTCTCCCCCCTCGTCCAAACCGCTTTGGACAGGTTTCCAATAGGCAGCATTGAGACCTTGCACCAGCAGGGCGCTTACAACGGTTTTTCCGATATCGGTACCGGTGCCGCAGACAACCAGACGAGGGGGGAGTCGTGTCATCGCTTCAAGAGGAGCAGAAGCACATGCCAGGTGAGTGTGACTGTGTCCCGGTCTGACGGCCTTGGCCAAGCGCGGCACAGGCGTCTCCAGGCTGCAGGATTCAGTGATGGAGCTGGTGTCGAGCCGGCACCGATCGCGCTGATTGGCTTCAGCAGTCGGATCGGATGATCCGCTCTCTGGCTCAGTTTCAAGATGATTTTGTTCTGAACGGCAGTTGCCGGGACCTTCCGGATCAGTGCACGGGCTTCAGGGAATGGCAATGCCGTGCAGGGCACCTGCGCGATCTCTGCGGCCAATCGCCACTGCGGAAAGCTTCCGGAGATGGGCACGGTGAGGGCAAGCCACCCATCTGGGCCCAGACGATCAAACCAGTGCCTCAGCACCTCATCGGGGGTAGGGAGCCAATGCAGTGTGAAGCTCGACGCCAGCAGCATCGGATCCGCTGACCACTCAGGGAGGCCCTTGTTCAGATCAACGAGAGCTGTGGCCGCTTGCCTTGGATGGAGTTTCAGCATTTCGGCACAGCCATCGATGCGGAGCACCGGCTGGCCTGGATGGCGTGCCTCCAGGGCATCAGCCAATAGACCTGTGCCGCTGCCAAGATCCACCCAGAGACCCCGGGGGATGGGTGTTCTCGAGCAAAGACCAGCCAGGCGCTCTGCAACGGACCGCTGAAGGATGGCGAGGTTGTCGTAACGCGTTGCGGCTTGCCCGAAGCCGCTCAACACCTGATCGGTCCAGCTCGTGCTCATGCGCCGGCAAGCCACTTGTGGACCAGCCGCTGCAGCTCTGGTGTGATCAGAGCGTGCCCCTCGCCCTGACGTTCCAGCCTGCAAGGGGGTGTCAGGAGGTGATCGTTGAGGTGCAGCAGCAGTTGCTGGCGAACTGGCTTAATCACAATGGCGTCCTGATCCCCCTGGAGGACCAGGACCCTGGCTTGCTTAGGGCATGCAGGCGGTAGCTCTTCAACCCTGCTCAGCAACTGCAGGTCTTGACGCAGTCGATCGCGGCCTGGGTTGGAGAGGCTTTGACGAAGCAGTGAACCTGGCAGCGCATGCATGGGAAGGGGTGCTGCGACTCGTTCCAGAAACTGCTTCAGCATGGTCTGCTCTGCCGACGTGCCGATTTGTCGTGCCATTCCCCGGAGTCCGGTCCGCAGAGCACGGCCCGCCGCACCCTCAGGGACAAATCGACTGAAACTGGCCAACAGCACGAGATCTGTTGCTGCTTCCAGCGTGGTTGCATCAACCAGGTGGAATCCCAGCGAGTGGCAGATCAACACCCTCCGATTGGCCTCGGGTTGCCAACTGGGTTGAACCGGATTCCCTCCCCCATAGTCCCTCTCCGCGTTGGACCAGAGCCAACCGCTGGCCGCAAAGGCCCGTTGCCAGTGGGCCCAATGGCTTGCATCGCCGGCCCAGCCATGCATCGTGATCACTTGCTTCATCCGCTGGCGAGGGCTGAGAGCAGTGCGTTCAAGGTGTCATCGGGCAGATCCCGGCGAACCACCAGCCTCAGACGTGATGAGCCCTCAGGCACGGTCGGCGGTCTGATCGCCACGGTCAGCAGGCCAGAGGTTTCCAAGATCTTTTGAACGGAAAGCGCATCGGCATCTGAACCGATCAGCAGCGGTAGGACCGGTCCATCACCCCTCGGCCGCGGCCAACCCTTCCTATGGAGAGCGCAGCGCCATTGCTCTGCTTTGAAGCACAGCTCTGTTCCCCATTCAGGGTGGGAACGAATCAGATCCAGAGCTTTGAGGGCTGCTCCCACCAGGGGTGGCGCCAGTGCTGTGGTGTATCGGAATGCTCCGCTCGTTTGGAGCAGCTGATCCCCCCAATCCCGGTCTGAGGCAAGAAAGGCTCCACCACTACCGAAGGCCTTCCCGAACGTGCCGCTGATCAGGTGGATCGGTGCGTCCACCCCGAAACAGAGTCCACGCCCTTGCGAACCCATCACACCGAGAGCGTGGGCTTCGTCCACCAGCAGTCGTGCTCCCCAATGGGCGCAGAGCGCTGCCATCCCCTGTATGTCGGGGCTGGTGCCCTCCATGCTGAACAGACTTTCGCTGAGAACAACGGTGGAGCTGCCATTGGAGAGCCGTGCCAGACGTTTTTCAAGGTCCTCGAGGTCGTTATGAGCGAAGCGCAGCAGCCTGGCGCCACTGGCTCGCACACCAACCAACAATGAGTGGTGGATCAAGCGATCGGCGAGGACGACTGAATGGCGATTGGCCAACGCGGCGACTGCGGCGATGTTGGCTTGAAATCCGCTGGGAAACAGCAGAACGCGTTCACGACCGAGCCATTGCGCAATGGCGTCCTCCAGCGCTGCATGACTGGGGCGACTGCCTGTCACCAATCGGGATCCTCCCGACCCAACCCCTTCGTTCTGGAGCGTGCTGACGGCGGCTTGGAGAACGGCCGGATGGCGACTGAGCCCGAAGTAGTCGTTGCTGGCCAAATCCAGCAGTTTTGTCCGTTCGGTCAGGCTGGCGTCCTCGAGCAGCCAGGGATGTTCCCCCGGCCGCCAAGTGCGTAGGTGTCGACGACGGGATGGTGGAAGTCCACGCATTCATTCAGTCTGCGTGTCACCCCGCCTCAGGATGGATGGCCCGTCTGCATCCGATGACCCCAGAGCGCTACACGCTGCTGTTCCCCGTGTGGACCGTGATCGGTGCGAGCCTGTCTCTGATCGTGCCCGAGTGGTTCACGTGGTTTCGAGGACCATGGATCACCATCGGACTTGGTCTGATCATGCTGGGCATGGGGCTCGGGCTCGCACCAAGGGATTTCGTGCGGGTCGGTCAACGTCCTGCCCCTGTTGGTCTGGGCGTGCTGGCTCAGTTTTTGGTGATGCCCTCGCTCGCTGCTGTGCTGGCCTTCATGCTGAGGTTGGAACCGCCCCTTGCGGTGGGTCTGATTCTCGTGGGGTGCTGTCCTGGCGGGACAGCCAGCAATGTTGTGGCGTTGATCGGACGCGCTGATGTGGCTTTATCCGTGGTGATGACCACGTGCAGCACCCTTGCCGCGGTTGTTCTGACACCTCGTCTTACGGAGTTGCTTGCAAGCCAGTACGTGCCAGTGGATGGCTGGGCACTTTTCCTGAAAGTCGTGCAGGTGGTCTTGCTGCCGCTTTCGATCGGCGTGTTGCTTAAGCAAGGGCTTCCTCGCGTGGCCCGCCGGGTTGAGCCCGTCATGCCCCCACTGGCGGTGACGGCGATTGTGCTGATCGTTTCCAGCATTGTTGGCAGTCAGCGTGCTGCCCTGCAGCAACAGGGTCCGTTGCTGCTTTTGGCCTGTCTGCTTCTTCATGCGGGAGGCTTTTTGCTGGGGTTTTGGTTGCCCCGCTGGTTCGGCTACCCCGCTTCGGTTCAACGAACGATCAGCATTGAGGTGGGGATGCAGAATTCAGGTTTGGCCGTGGTTCTGGCCCGGAGTGGAGGTTTTGCGAGCCCGCTCACGGCTTTGCCTGGGGCGATTTCGGCAGTGCTGCACTGCATGATCGGAAGTGCATTGGCAGCACTCTGGAGGTCGCGAGAATCGGCACAAAAAAACCCCGTCCGTGACGGGGTGAGCAGGTTTGATCAGGATTGACGACGTGATCAGTTGCCGAGTTTGGCAAACAGATCCTTGTGGTAGTCCACCACGTTCTGGCAGCTGATCACAGGCGTAATCTCCATGACGATGCCAAATTGAGCACGCCAGGGTGCGAAATGGGTGAACAATTGTTTGTCACCATCGGCTCTGCAGAGAACGACAACGCGGCCTTCCCCGGGAGCGTGAACACGGAAGAGAAGTTCAAACCCATCAAACTTGTCCTCTTTGGCCATCGCGCCGCTTTCCCACAATTCAATGAACTGGGCGTAGGCAGCCTTTTGAAGCTCTATATCTTCAAATTGACAATCAACAAGGTAAAGCTGCATGATCTGTAAGTGTCAGCACTTTATTAAAGCATTTATGCAGCATTATAAATCCTTCCTGGCTTAAATAAATTCTTATTTTTTGCTTTAAGAAGCCCTGTAATTGTTGGCGGCATCGTGGGCGGACCCTTTGACCGTGCGGGGGTTTGACGAAGGAATGTTTCTAGGTTTACAGTCGTTAGATCGATTTAATGAAGAGTGAGCCCTAAAAAGCTGTTGGTGGTCCACGCGGGAACACATAAAACAGCAACAACTTATATACAGGATAGGCTGGCCGCTAATCAAGAAATTCTGAGGAAAAACCGTGTTCTGGTTCTTTCGCATGAAACAAAAAAAGTTGGTCGTTTTTATAAATTAGCGACACTTCTTAAGGAAAAAAGTTTTCGGAAGGTATCTAGAATTCTTAATGCGACCCCTGAGGATGTACGCCAGGTTATCGTCAGCGATGAGCGGCTCACCAAGGTGCTGACGCAGCAGGAATTGCTTGAGGGCCTGTTGTATGCAGTGAAGCGTTCGGATTTCAGGTTGAGGGTTGTCTTTTTTCTGCGAGATCAGCCTGATTACATCAATTCTTTGTACGTCCAGGAGATCAAGAGGCTTTATCACGCGCAAGACATTCAGCGTTATTCCAAGCGCTGTATGCGAAAACTAAGCGACCGATTTAACTATAATCTGATGTTTTCTGATTTAATTAACCGCCCGAAACTCCGTGCGCAATTTATTCCTTTTGGCGTGGGAGGTGTTGATCCTTTTGATAGCTTGATGGATTCTCAGGGATGGCGATCGAAGCAGGGTTGGAAGCCTGCCAGCGCTGGAATCATTAATGATCAGCCGGGTGTAAGGGGGGTCTGGCTGGCAAGACAGGTTCGAAAGCGTTTGGAGGAGATCAATGCAGACTGCAAACACGTTCGCGGACAATCTCGATTTGTTGATAAATATGTTCGAGCTAACATGTGGCACAAAGAGAAATATTATGGATTCGATCAAGACAGAGTAAATATCATAAGATCATTTTATAAAAACGACAATGATCAATTTGCTCAAAAAGTTTGGGGTAAAAATTGGGAGGAGATCTATCATGTGCCTCTTCGTTCACAGAAAAATTTTGAATTAAATGATCTTGAGGATTCAGAAGAAATCAATTCGATGCAGGAAGCTGTCGATTTGGTGATTCAGGACATCCGAGCCGAGAAACCGCAGGCCTTCGAACAAGTGGCTTGAGAGGTTCAACTTTGTGAGGGCTCCTCGGTGATCAGTCTGTAAAGCCACAGGCCGCTACAGGCGAGGCTGAATGAGAGGAGGATGGTTAGCAGATCAAGGGTTGTCATGGAACTTCATAATCCCAGCTGTTCTAGCTCTTCCGTCGAGCGACCG
>CAZJLQ010000030.1:0-9713 GCA_964546675.1 uncultured Synechococcus sp. | reverse complement strand
CTCATCGCGTACTCCAAATAGGAGCGCGACATTTCGTTGCGTAGATCCGTTTGGATGATGCGATCGTCCGAATCACCGGGACCACCACTGCCGGGTCCCACTGGATCCGCCATACAAGATCTGACTGCCGTCCTTCAGGTTATCCCGCCTGACGCAAAGCGGTTGAAAACCTCGGATAAACTCTCATGCGATTTTTATACGCCGACATGGGGCCGATCGAGGACGCTCAGAGTCAAGAGCCCAGCCCGACCCCAACGGCGGCTACAGAACCGGTTAACTCGTCGGAACCATCCCCCGAAGGTGCTCTGAACGCGCCGGGGGAAAGCATGAGCCCAAAGCCGCTCGAGATTCCTGCACCAACCCCCGCCCCGACGCCTCAACCGACCCCTAAACCGACTCCTGCCCCGACGCCTCAACCGACGCCTGCATCTGCTGAGCCGGCACCGTCGCCAACTCCCGAGCCAACGCTCAATCCAGCCTTTTCAGCGCGAGTCGACATCCCCGCCCAAGAGGACAACAGCGGTGGCGAATGGCAGATCCTTGTTGAGAAAGTCAGGGAAACCTTCGGGGGCTCATCTCTTCAGGACACTTGGCAGCAGCTGCGGCTGCCTGTCCGCCTGGTTGGCGGAATCATCATCCTGATCATCACGCTGAGGATTTACCAAGGCCTTCTCGACACCATTGATCGACTCCCTCTGGCGCCAGGCCTTCTGGAACTGGCCGGGTTGATCTGGCTTGTGAAATATCTGCTCATCAATATGGTGCGCAGCTCAGAACGCCAGAAAGTGTTTGACCAATTCCGCAGCCGCTGGAAAAGCGTGACAGGACGGTGATCCCGAGCGCCTAAGGCCGGTTGGTAGTTTGTTTTGAATTAACCCGATGTGCGGTGGACATTCAGCTCGGACGCTCTAAATCTGTTCGCCGGGCCTACGGAATCGACGAAATCGCTCTAGTTCCTGGTGGTCGGACAGTTGATCCGCAGGTCACCGATACCAGCTGGTCACTCGGAGGCATTGAACGCAGCATTCCGATCATCGCCAGTGCCATGGATGGTGTTGTCGATGTCGGAATGGCTGTTGAACTCTCCAAGCTGGGCGCCCTGGGCGTTCTCAACCTTGAAGGAGTTCAGACCCGATACGACGACCCCAACCCGGTGCTCGATCGCATCGCAGCGGTGGGAAAGGAATCCTTCGTTCCTCTGATGCAGGAGCTGTACAGCCAACCTGTAAAAGAAGAGTTGATCCGGCGCCGGATTCAGGAGATCAAGCAGGGCGGAGGTATCGCCGCCGTCAGCGGTACTCCTGTAGCAGCGCTCAAGTACAGAACCACCATTGCCGAAGCAGGCGCCGATCTGTTCTTTGTCCAGGCCACGGTTGTCTCCACAGAACACATTGGTCCAGAGGGTCAGGAAAGCCTCAATCTCGAACTGCTCTGCCGGGAGATGGGCGTGCCAGTTGTGATCGGAAACTGCGTCACCTACGACGTTGCCCTGCAGTTGATGCGTGCAGGGGCTGCCGGTGTTCTGGTTGGCATCGGCCCTGGCGCAGCCTGCACCTCTAGAGGTGTGCTTGGTGTTGGGATTCCCCAGGCCACCGCAGTTTCAGACTGCGCTGCTGCTCGCGAGGACTATCAAAAAGAATCTGGAAAGTATGTTCCAATCGTTGCCGATGGCGGCATCGTCACAGGTGGCGATATCTGTAAGTGCATCGCCTGCGGAGCCGATGCCGTCATGATCGGCTCCCCGATCGCCCGTGCGGACGAAGCACCCGGCAGGGGATTTCACTGGGGAATGGCAACCCCGAGTCCAGTTCTGCCCCGTGGAACGCGAATCAATGTGGGAAGCACCGGCAGCCTGGAGCGCATCCTGAAAGGTCCAGCCCTGCTGGACGACGGGACCCACAACCTGCTGGGTGCTCTCAAAACATCAATGGGAACACTGGGTGCGCGCACCATTTCGGATATGCAACAGGTTGAGGTTGTAGTTGCACCCTCTCTGCTAACCGAAGGAAAGGTGTACCAGAAAGCTCAGCAACTTGGGATGGGAAAGTAAGTGAGCGTTAGGGTGAGGTGTGTGTTGGGCCAGCGCCCACACACTCCTCACACCCCCAAGCCCGAGGAATTCGGGCTTTCATTCTTCCTTTCCGACATCACAGTTCTCATCGGAAGCCCTTTCGTGCGGGACTCGGTGGAAAGCTGTTGCTAAGTTCTCTCCAAATCATCAAGGCATATGTCTAGCGCCGCTGCTGTAACCGACTCCTCGTTCGAGCAGGACGTTCTGCAGAGTGACGTTCCTGTTCTCGTGGACTTCTGGGCACCTTGGTGCGGCCCCTGCCGCATGGTTGCACCAATTGTCGAAGAAATCGCTAAGGAATTTGAAGGCCAAATCAAGGTCTACAAACTCAACACCGATGAGAATCCAAATGTTGCCAGTCAGTATGGAATTCGCAGCATTCCCACTCTGATGGTTTTTAAAGGAGGACAAAAAGTGGATACGGTCGTTGGTGCTGTTCCCAAAGCGACTCTTTCAGGAACGATTTCCAAATACCTCTGATTGCGCAAGCTTGACAAGCCTGCAGCATCCAAAACTTGGCCTGATTGATTACGGAATGGGAAATCTCCATTCCGTTAGAAAAGCTTTTGAACGCTTCGGGCATTCCATCGTTGATATTCATCAACCCGAAGATCTTGAAACAGCTGACGCTCTCGTCCTTCCGGGCGTTGGCTCGTTTGATCCGGCCATGGACAACCTCCAGGCAACAGGTCTGATCCCTGACCTCAAGGATTGGGTGAAGGGGGGCCGTCCCTTGCTTGGGATTTGCCTGGGGCTTCAATTGCTCTTCGAAAACAGTGAGGAAGGAGAACGTGCTGGCCTTGGGCTGCTTCCAGGGCGCATTGAAAAACTCCCAGTCCAGCAGGGTGAACGGCTGCCACATATGGGTTGGGCGCCTTTAAAAATGGTTCACAAGTCGCCGCTTCTTGATCACGATGATCCTGAAGCGTGGGTGTATTTCGTGCATTCCTATGCAGCACATCCTTCCGACTCCGAAACACTGGCTGCCACGACCTCCTACGGGAACGTCGACATCACGGCGATGGTCTGGCGGGGCAGTGTCGGAGCGTGCCAGTTCCATCCCGAAAAGTCATCGGAAGCAGGTGCACTGCTCCTCCAACGCTGGCTGAATTGGCTTGGCCAAACGTCCAAGCCCGATTGACGTGCCGGGCGATCTCCGCTTGATCAGTGGCCGGAAACTCCTGAGTCCAAAAGGACAGTCGACCAGACCGACGACAGCCCGGGTCCGCGAAGCGATCATGAATATCCTCGCTCCCCGTCTACAGGGTTGCAGCTGGCTCGATCTATTCGGTGGCAGCGGGGTTATGGGCTGCGAAGCGTTAGAGCGAGGAGCACAACGCATCGTTGCCGTTGAGAACAACCTGCATGTCGCAGAGGTTTGCAAACGCAATCTGATCAGGGTGAGAGACAGTTCCGCCCCAAATGCATCTGTAGATGTGCTGAGATGCGATTGCCTGAGCTGGACGGCGCGAAGACAAAAACAACATTTTGACTTGGTCTATCTCGATCCGCCTTATCAAACCGATCTGTACGCACCAGTTCTTTCAAACCTGGCCTCAGGACACCTGGTTTCAAGTTCAAGCCTTGTGATCTGCGAACACGGTTCAAAACAGGATCTGGATGCGGATGAGGCATGGATCACTGTTGACCGACGCCGCTATGGCGCTACTGGGCTTCTGTTCCTCAGCCTCCGAGAGCACTTCCACCGCGGCGGTACTGATTCCAAGCCGCTACAAACAGACCCATGAGTGTTACGGGGATCAAACCCAAAACGATGCCGCACAGCAGGGGCTCAATCATCTCGTCACACAGCAGAATTGATTGCCACAATTCTTCCATGCATCACCCGCTGCCGTGGCAGAGCCGACATCAACTGCTGCAACTCAGGCTGATCTGGACAGTCCTGTGGATGGTGGTCGCGGTCTGATTGCAGCCCTGGTTGTTCTTGCTGCAGCAGCCTGTGTTGTCCTTCTGATCTGGGTGATCGGCAATGCCCAACAGGATCCCTACCTCAAGGCGACGTTGAACCTTCAGGGGTCAGCCGACCATGGAGGGCAGTTGTTTCGCATCAACTGCGCCGGTTGCCATGGACTTGCCGGCCAGGGGTTGCTGGGCCCACAGCTGACAGCAGTCACCGATCGTTACAACGATCAACAGCTGGTCCACCAAATCGTCAGCGGCGAGACACCCCCGATGCCAAGATTTGAGATGGAACCTGAGGCCATGGCCGACCTCTTGGCCTACATGCGGACACTCCGTTGACGGGCGCGCGGTCCACACAGACGCAGTTGACAGAGTCGCGCCAGAACCCTCCCCTCGTGGTGGTTCTCGTTGAACCTGCAGGTCCAATCAATGTGGGCAGCGTCGCCAGGTTGTGCGCCAACTTTGCTGTTTCAGAGCTTCGTCTTGTCGCGCCCCGGTGTGATCCACACGCTGAAGATGCGGTGCGGATGGCGGTTCATGGCAAAGCCCTGCTGACTCAGGCAAGCATTCATCCATCCCTGCTCGACGCCGTTCAGGACTGCCGCCGCACAATCGCGACCTGTGGACGACTCGACCATGGAGAGATCCCGTTGCATCCTCCGGAGGTCGGCCTGGCCTGGTTGAACATGCCACCATCACCCGAACAGGCTCTCATTCACAGCCCCATCGCCGTGGTGTTTGGGCGCGAAGACCGAGGTCTCACCAACGACGAATTACGTCTCTGCCAACGCGTGGTGACGCTTCATAGCGATCCCACCTATCCCTCGCTGAACCTCAGCCACGCCGTCGCCGTGATCCTCCATGAACTCAAGCGCCTGCAAGCGACAGAGTGCAACACAGCTCAGCCGGCAGAGGCTGTTGCAGATCCGGCCCCAGCCGCAGAGATGCAGGGCTTTCTCGACGATGCACAGGATTTGCTTCTGGACATCGGCTTTCTGCTCGAGCACACGGTTTCAGCTCGCATGGCAAAGCTACAAAACCTTCTCCAACGGGCCAGTGCCCGGCGCGAGGAGGTGGCATTGCTTCGAGGGATGATTCGTCAGACGCGATGGGCCATCCGGTCCCATCGCACCTAACCTCAGCCGAACGTCAGGACCCGACCAGGTTGACGAGCAGCCGACCATCACGACGCCCAGGGGGCTGGGGACGACCGCTGCGCCTAATGCTGCGGTTGATCCTTTTGGGCATTGGACTTGGTGTCTTGACTGGATCTGCACTCAAGGTGCTGGCGCCTCAGGTTCAAAAGCAGGACATTGCCCTTCCAGGCTGGATCACGGATCAACCCTGGCTCGCTGAACAGCCCTGGCTGAAGTCTTTGAAAAGCACAAACCCGGAGGGAACCACAGAGACGGCAGAGTCCAGCAGCACAACCAGTCTCTCCAGCGATCGCAGGGGATTACCGCCAGGGCGCTTTGAACCGAAATTGGAGATCAAAGCGCTCTCCGCCAAGTGGAAACAGCTCTCCGCCCCCTACGCCGACCTCCAGGCCAGCGGCTACATGCTTCTTCTGGACGACGGGCGTTTTGCCCAATTGGATGCACAACGTCCAATGCCTGCCGCCAGCTCCATCAAGACCCCTGTTCTTCTCGCAGCGCTTGAGCTCATCGACAACGGTGATCTCCAGTGGAATGAGCCGCTAACCCTCACCAAGGAGTTGGTGGGAGGTGGTGCTGGATGGATGGCATCCAAGCCGTTGGGCAGTCGATTCCCCACCTATGAAGTAGCCACCGAAATGATCCGGGTGAGCGACAACTCAGCCACCAATCTGCTGATCGACCGCGTGGGCGGACAAAAGGTGATCAATGCCCGTTTCCAGGCCCTCGACCTCCCCGCCACGGAGGTGAACAACTGGTTACCCGATCTCAAAGGGACGAACACAACGAGTGCCCGCGACCTCAGCCGATCAATCGCCATGGTTGATGTTGGGGAACGTCTGGGGGCGCGCAGCCGGGATCTCTTCCGTGAAGTGATGGCGACCTCTGTCACAAACACGCTCTTACCGAAAGGGTTGCTGCAAGGACTCGGGGGTGCGCAGGGAGCTCCCGACGAGAGCCTGGCCCGTAAGGGATACCGCGTTTACAACAAAACCGGCGACATCGGAATCGCTTACGCCGACGCCGGTCTGATTGAACTGCCAGATGGCCGCAGAGCTGTTGCAGCGTTCCTGGTGAAGGGGCCATTCAATGACCCCCGTTCAACAAACCTGATCCGAGCGATGGCAGCAGCAATGGCACCTCACCTCAAAGCCAAGCCAGCCCCTCCGCGTCCCAAACCGGTTCCACAAAAGCCATCGCCCAAAGAACAAGGAGCTGAAACGACCACGCCATGAAACCGACCACTCTGTTCACGGCAGTCCTGTTCAGCTTGAGCATGACCACTGCCATCCCTGCCGTTGCAGAAGAGCTGATCAATCGCCCCCAACAGGTGCGACCCCTCCCTGGTCAGCTGGACAGCGTGCTGATGGTCAACGACAACAACCCCGAGTTGATCAAGGATGAAGGCATCCTGTTGTCCACCTTTCCAGGCTCTCTTGAGGCCGGACTGAACGCACCGCTCAGCGGTCGCTTCGATCTGTTCAGCCACCATGTCTACGCGGGCAGTGAAGAGAGTCTCGATTCAACGCTTTGGATCGCGGTCCTCGCGGCACCGCTTGGCGACGAGGGCGAAGACCTTCACCTGCTCGGTGGCAGTACGGCCCTCTCCCAGGCCACCAAACCGGGGCAAACGGCTGCACCGTTCCTGCCCCTCCCGCCGTTGATCCGCGAATCCACAGACGTGATTGCCGCGGGACCTGGCAGCCGGGTTGCCGGGGATCTGCTCAGTGGTCGCCGTGCCAAGGAACTGTCCAAGGACCGCTGGACCCTCAAGCCAAGCGAACCGACCGTTCTGATGGCACTGCCAATACCTGTGCAAGGGCTGGATCCTTTGCTGAACGGTCGGAACCTGCAGCTTCGATTTCAGAGTTCAGGGCCGGTGGCCATTGCAACCATTGCCGCCATTGGCTCGACGGATCGTCCTCCAGCAACCGAACGGTGGATCTCTCTCCTGCGCAGCGGCAAGCTGAGTTCAAAGGAACATCAGCCAACCCCCAGAGGTGCCAAGGGAAAGATGATCTACTCCCGTGTCAGCGGGGTGCAGATCGGAAGCACTTGGCGGAGTCGTCTCTCCGATTCCTCCAGCGACGTCCTTGAGGCCCCCCGCGAGCCGGTGTCCTGGCCAATCAGCAGCCTCGAGCGCGGCACCCTCGGCACCGATCAGATCCAAACAGCGGAACTGGATGCGTTCTATCCGGGCACGGCCTGGGCAGCCCACGGCAACTACGGCGTGAGCTATGACCTCACCCTGCCGTTGAAGAACACCCAAAACAGTTCCATCTGCCTCGAACTTGCTCTGGAATCACCACTGAAGTCCGATCGAACGAAGGACAGCCTCAGTTTTCGTCCGAGCCTCACAGGCCCAGTGATGTTCCGAGGCCCCATCGAAGTGAGTGGCTTGGATGATCCGCAGGGTCAACCGCTTGGCCGGCAAAAACTTCATCTGGTGCTTCGACAGGGACAGCAGGGACCGGCTCTTGGACAACTCAGGCTCGCTCCCGGCCAGACGCGGAACGTGCGCGTGCGTTTCATTTATCCAGCGGATGCCACGCCTCCGCAGGTCCTAACGATTCGACCTGTGAAACAATCCAGGGCAACTTCTGTTCAGAGTCTGTGAGTGCACCCCGGAAGCGCAGGGTCTTCCCTTTCACGGCCGTGATCGGTCAGGAAGAGATGAAGCTGGCGCTTCTGCTCAACGTGATTGATCCGCGCATCGGCGGCGTGATGATCATGGGAGACCGAGGCACAGGGAAATCCACAACCATCCGCGCACTCGCCGACCTTCTTCCCGATATCGATGTGGTGGCGGGCGATCCATACAACAGCTCCCTCACCGATCCAGACCTCCAGAGCAGTGACGTACGCCAGCGCCTCGAACAGGGCGAAGCGCTGACCGGCGAACCGCGCCAGGTGCCGATGGTGGATCTTCCACTGGGGGCGACAGAAGATCGACTGTGCGGAACCATCGACATCGAAAAAGCGCTGAGTGAAGGAGTTCGTGCGTTCGAGCCGGGGCTGCTGGCCAAGGCAAACCGTGGTCTGCTCTACGTCGATGAAGTCAACCTTCTCGATGACCACCTCGTGGATGTGCTGCTGGATTCAGCTGCATCGGGTTGGAACACCGTGGAGCGTGAAGGAGTCTCAGTGCGCCACCCAGCCCGTTTCGTCCTGATCGGCTCCGGGAATCCCGAGGAAGGCGAACTCCGCCCTCAGCTGCTTGACCGTTTTGGGATGAGTGTGGAGGTACGAACGGTTCGCGACCCTGAGCTGCGCGTGCAAGTCGTGGACCAGCGAACGACATTCGACAGTGATCCAGACGGTTTCAGCACAGCGGTTGAAGCGAATCAAACAGCTCTCCAGCAACGGGTTGTCGAAGCACAACAACGCTTGAACCAGGTCAGCATTGATGAGGACCTGCGCCTGCGCATCTCGGCAGTCTGCGGCGAACTGGACGTCGATGGTCTGCGCGGTGACATCGTTACGAACAGGGCGGCCCGGGCCCTGGCAGCCTTTGAAGGTCGCACTGAAGTCAGTGAGGAGGACGTGGCCAGAGTTGCCTCATGCTGCTTGCGCCACCGGCTTCGAAAAGACCCCTTGGAGCAGGTCGATTCAGGAGATCGCGTGGTGAAAGTGTTCTGCAAGGTGTTTGAACGAAGCGAAAGCGGTGACAAGAGTGAGTTCGAGTTAGCGGTGGCGGCCTAATTGCAAAATCAATCCGCAGGCAAGGATCAAGGTTCGATTCAGGATCTTGATGAAACCAGATCCACAAGCGAAGGTGACAATCTGCCGTTGATCTACGTCTGACGCTGAAGCAGAGTGAACATCAAGCGATGCGGAGAGGGGAAGCCAGGGTGAATTCAGCCAATTTTTACGCCACAGGCAATGATTATTCTTGGAATTGACCCCGGGCTGGCCAGGGTTGGTTACGGAGTTATCGACACAGGTGGTGGCCGTCAACGCATGTTGGACTGTGGAATCATCAGAACAGATTCCGGCCAGAGCGATGGAGATCGCATGGTCGAAATTGCTCGCGACCTGCGCCTGTTAATTCGGAATTGGAAACCAGAATTGGCTGCTGTTGAAAAATTCTTTTTTTATCGATCAAGCAACACGATCAGTGTCGTCCAAGCACGAGGTGTCGTGATGATGACACTGGCACGATTCAAGATAGCGACCGTGGAATTTCCACCGATGCAGATCAAGCTCGCCCTAGCGGGATTTGGCCATGCTGAAAAGAGCGAAGTTCTGGAAGCTGTGATGCGAGAACTGAATCTGAATGATCCACCAAGGCCTGATGACGCAGCTGACGCTTTAGCCGTGGCACTGACGGGTTGGTTCCAGCGCTAATTCCCCAGTACAACAGTAAAAACGCCTGTTCCACGATCCAACAAAGCATGCCCTGACGACAAGCAAGGAGAAACGTCCAAGACCTCGAACCCCTCAAGTGTGGAACTCTTTCAGAACAAAGCGGAGGCTCACAATTGGAACAGTGAGCTGCCATCTCAGGATTCACAAAGCGTTCGCCGTCCTTCAATTTGATGACAACGCTAATCCTGAAGGTCTGG
>CAZJLQ010000029.1:0-9856 GCA_964546675.1 uncultured Synechococcus sp. | reverse complement strand
CGGATGATCTGTTGCCAGGAGGTGACTCCCCCAAGCCGCCGGTTCGATGGCGTTGGTTATGGCGTCAAAGCGGCTCGCTGCTGCTCCTGGAAACGGTGGTGGCGATGGGCGGTTTTGCAGTGATTCAAAGCCTTAGCTGGCTTTTCAGTCGGATCAGCACGACATTGGCGGGCATGGTCGTGCTGATCGGTGGCTTGGTTCTGATCAGCTGGCTGTTCAGTCAGATCCTGGCCTTGCCCCTGCTGGTTCATCACCGCTATCGGGCTCTGCAGGCCATGGATCACAGCCGACAACTGGTTCGCCACAACATTCTGAAGGCGATGGCCCTGATCGGAATGTTGATCGGCCTGAACCTGCTTGGTCTGATCGGAGCAACCTTGGGGCTGTTGCTCTCCCTTCCGTTCAGCGCCTTGCTTCTGATGGGCTGCTGCCGCACTCAGACCCCATGGAGCAATGATTCCCGCCGGAACATGTTCCCGACGTAAACACGGGTGATTTCACGAGACTCGATGCCGTTCTGCACCAGAAAGCCGGCCAGAGCAGCCTGCACAAGGCGGTATTGATCCCAATTGGGGTGAAGCTCAATGAATTTCACCATCGCTTCCTGAAGAGGCAGGGGTAATTCCGCTTGAAAGCTGACGACGCTGTTGCCGTTGGGTTCGGTCTGATCCAAATCTGCTCGTGTCTCCACGCTCATGGACAACACCACTTCTCCACAAGACGGGGGCCGAGTCAAGGGTGCGTCAGAACACACATTTGCAAGCCTCTCCGCCTGAGACCCAAGCGACAGCCTGCCTGCAGCGCAATGAAAGTCGGCGAATGACAAAAAGATCCGCTTGGAGGGGCAACCGTCAAGGGGAATCCAACTCCCAGTGCTTTTTCCCCAGACAAAAGCCACCAAGCGATGTTCCTGCTCTGCGCTTGTGGAAAACCTGTGCAAAGCTCTGGCGAACCTGCGGAATGATCAATGAAAGATTTCTCATAAGCCTCCTTAATCATTGTTTGAGTCCAGCGCCGTTCTCATCGCTGCGACCATTGCCGCCGCCGCCGGATCCGGCCAATGACCCTCCGCTCCACGTGCGTGTTCAGCCGTCAACACAACCGAGAGGCTCCAGCTGTTGCGGTCTCCGTCCAGTTCGCCCCACCAGACGCCGCGTTCGAGCTCAATGCTGATCGCTTCCTCAGCCATTAGCTGAGACACGAGACGCTGATGCTGCTCCTGCAGCTCGATCAGCAGTGCCACCAGGCTTCGCCATTCCCCATCGGTGAGTTCGATGGCCCAGGAGGCTCCGCCAATCAGAACACAAAACTGCCCACGAGATGGATCCCGGGCCAGACGCCAACCAGGACCGTCCTGCTGGATCACGTCCAGCAGGACATTTGCGACCTAGTCATGCACGTTCCTTGCCCGGTCGGCTTCATCCAGGAAGCAGATCAGGCTGGTCCTGCTCATCACTCAACTCAACAATCGCTCGTTGCACCGGCTTCACGCTCGATTCTTCCAGCAGGCCATCAAAATCATCAAAGCGACGTTGCTTTGCACGAAACGCGATGCGAACCGTCGTGAGATAGCGGTTGCTGGACTGGCGAATCAGGCTTTCCCCACGCTTGGCCAGATCTTTGGCTTCAACTCCGGCCGAGTTCATCGGGGTCTTCCAGGAATCCATCACTTTAAACATCGGTTCTCAAGCCAACTGGTCACTTCTGAATGGCACATGCATCGGATAGGTCCGTTGTCGCGCTCCAGGCACTCTGAGCACGATCTGCCGGCCTAGCCCCAGAGCGGCCAAAGGCAGCCTGAGGTAACTCAGCAGACCACTCACCTCTTCAAGATGCGCCATGTCCACACATTCGATCCGAATGCTGCCCCAACTGCGACGCATGCGACAGTCCCGGAGGGGCTCCAGCTTCTCCTCCAAGCGGGGATCCTCCCTGTAAAAAGAGAAGATCAGCTGCTGCAAGCGATCCATCCGAGCCAGTCCCCATAATCTCAATCTGACTTCACCGTGCCCATAGGCCGGGAGTGCCACCGCGTGGGAGAAGAAAAGCTTCAACATTCCGCCCGTTCGGGCACCCTCGCGATCGATCTCGGCAGCACCACAACCGTGGTGGCTTTTCAAGCGGAGGACGCAGACAGGCCTCAACTTCTCGATCTCCCCCCGATCAGCCGACGCAGCGGTGAGGTCCCAAGCCTGGTCTGGACCCGGGCAGGTGATGCTCCGCTCGTTGGCCAACAAGTGATCGAATCGGGCCTCGCCGATCTGCAGGACCCAAGACTGGCCACCGATTTCAAACGCGCCATCGGTAGTGAAACAGGCAGCAGCGATGCGGAGAACGCCGGAGAACAGCTCCTACAACAAATCTGGTCCCATCTGCCTGAACAGCACCGTCTCAGGCGTTTGGTGCTGACTGCGCCCGTTGAGCGATATCGAAGTTATCGCCAGTGGCTGCTTCAGGCCTGTGAACGACTCCCGGTGGAGGAAATCGCCCTTGTCGACGAGCCCACGGCAGCAGCTTTGGGTGCGGGCTTGCCGGCCGGTGCCCGTCTGCTGGTTGTGGACTTGGGTGGCAGCACCCTCGATCTCGCCCTTGTCGCCCTGGAGGGAGGTGAAGGGAAGGCGGCTCCGATCGCTCAATTGCTTCGTCTCCAGGGCCGTTCTCTTGGTGATGCCAGCCGTCAGAAGCTCCGCACTGCAAGAGTTCTTGGCAAAGCCGGTCTTCGTCTTGGTGGGCGAGACATCGACCGCTGGATCGTTGGGCGCTGCCATCCGGATCTGCAGCCTTCCCAGGCTGCGCTGAATGCCGCCGAACGCCTGAAATGTCGTCTCAGCGACAGGGAGTTGCCCGAAAACCAGCTCTTGAGCGAAACCTTCACCAATTCCCCCGAGGAAGGGGAACGGACGCTGCAGCTCTCCCGCAGAAGCCTCGATGAACTGCTTCAGGATCAGGGCCTCGATGAAGCTCTGGCGCAACTCCTCGAAACCACGCTCACCGGTGGTCGACAGCACGGTTGCGATCTTGACGGTCTCCAGGGGGTCGTGGCCGTCGGGGGCGGAGCGCAGATGCCCTGGTTAAGGAAGTGGCTGGCACTGCACACCCAACCCGCTCCACTGCTCACACCCCCACCGGTTGAAGCCGTCGCTTTGGGGGCCTTGCAGCTCACGCCTGGCGTCTCAGTCCGCGATGTACTCAACAACGGCGTCTCGCTTCGCGTTTGGGATCAGCGAAGCCATCGCCATCGCTGGCATCCACTTTTCGTAGCAGGCCAGCCGTGGCCTAGCAGCGCTCCCCTGGAGCTGCGCATGGCAGCAAGCCGCTCAGGACAGACCGAGTTGGAATTGGTGCTCGGGGAACCCTCCGCCGAGGGCCGACATGATGTGGTCTTCATCGACGGGATGCCGACGCTGCGCCGCCGTGACGCGGGCGAAACAACCCATCAGCCCTGGGAGGACCCCGAGGTCGTTCTGCCTCTGGATCCACCGGGGGATGCCGGTGAAGACTGCCTGAAACTGGAGCTGCGGATTGATTCAGACGCTCAGCTGATTGTCGAGATCACCGATCTGCGCACCGATCTGCCACTGCCCTCACGACGCCTGGGGACCGTGCGATGAAGCTCATCCGCCGTTCAGCCAGCCGTCCGCTGCGATGGCCGTCCACAAGCGATGGTCTTTCTGAACAGGATCCATAGAACTGTCTGAGCGACAGACGCATCCCTTGGCGCCTCGACGCCATCCTTTATTCCGCTTGTGGATCGCCGTAACGATCAGCATCGTTGCAGCGATCGGCACCACGGCCTGGTGGTGGGAGCAACAATTACCTCGCAAATTGCAGCAAGCGGCCCGCGACGGCGATCTCGAAGCGTGTCTCAGGTTTGGAGAGCAGCTCGCGGCACTGCGCTGGCTTGGTCAAGGAGCACCGGAGGAACAGGCCCTCTGCCGACGCCGCCAGGCTGAACGTCTCTGGGCGAGCGGCGACGCCGATGCCGCGTTGACGCTCCAGCGTCAGCTCGTGCAATCCATCACCGCAAAAGAGGCGAAACAAACCGGTGATCGGGCTCGCTTACTCCGTTGGGAAAACGATCTGCGCGATCGATCTCTTGCCCTGTTTCGCGATGGGCAACTCGATGCAGCCATCGCAGTGCTCAAGCCCCTGGAAACCAGTCGGGATTCAGCTGGCAGCACCCTCAGCGACACCTTGCGGGAAACCTGGAACCGCAACCGGTTGAATTACGAACGGTTGATCAAGCTGGTTGACGACAAGCGCTGGTGGGAAGCATTGGATTCGCTTAATCGTCTCGACCACCCCTGGTGGCAGAAGCGATCGGAGCCACAGCGCCGCACGATCGAAACGGCTCTAAAGAAACGCGGCAGCGAGGAGGAGCACCAGCAACACGGCTCCGGAGGCAACGACTTGATCAGCGGGGAAGAGCTTGAACGTGAGGTGCAAGTTGAACTCAAGGCTGGTGTCGATCCCTGGGATGCCTTCCAATCCGCCTGCCGACGACTCGGTGGTGAGGTCGTTGAAGACGGCCCTGAAAGCTTCTGTCGTCGCGATGGCGACAGTGGTTCGTGACAAAATGTCTTCCGAATGTGCTGGATTTCATGCAGGCGGGAGACAAAGTGACCGTCGCGATGTCAGTTGTGGTCTTCAACCACCCGGAGCACCGCGGTGAAGCCCATGACCTGAAGGGCACCAGCGGTGAAGTCGTGAGCGTGCTTGATGACTGGAAGGGACGTCCGATCAGTCCAACTCTCCCCGTCGTGGTGGCCTTCGGTCGCTACAAGGCCCACTTCCGGGCCGATGAACTCAATCCTGGAGGTTGAACCTTCGCAGGTAGACCCCCTCGTCACCGTCCACATCCCTGAGCCGCAGTTCAATCGTTTCGCTGCGTCGGGTCGGCACAACTCGCCCACAAAAATCGGGTTGGATCGGAAGTTCCCGATGGCCCCTGTCGACCATGGCCAGGAGCATCACCCGTTCAGCTCGACCCCAACTCTGCAATGCCTCCAGGGCCGCACGCACGGTGCGGCCAGTGAAAATCACATCGTCGACAAGAACCACCTGGCGTCCCTCAACACTGGTGGGAAGGGTTGTGAGTTGGGGAAGACGGGTGCCGATGCGTTCCAGATCGTCGCGATGAAAGGTCGGATCGATCGCGCCCTGTGCAATGGAATGCCCGCTGAGCCGTTCCAGCTCCCGTGCCAGCACCTTTGAAAGCTGGACGCCTCGGGTGGGAATGCCAAGCAGCATCAAAGCGCGGCTATCGGCCACGCTCTCCAGCACCTGGGTGGCGAGGCGGACCAGGGTCCGGCCCAATTCTTGATCCGAGAGGATTTCGATCAGTTCGTCGTCAGCAGTGGCGCTCATGGGTCCCTGGAGTTGTGGTGATCTCCGAAAAGAGAAGTTGGCTGGCAGATGGAGCGTTAAGTTGATTCTGCAAAAGTCCTTAAGAACCGACGGTTGCGAGTGAACGAGGCAAGCAGCTCTACCAACGGTTCAGGGCGTTCCGCATCGACGGCACCCGTCGTTCTCACCATTCTTGATGGGTGGGGACATCGCAGCGAAACGTCCCACAATGCGATTCGCAACGCTGAAACCCCAGTAATGGATGCCCTTTGGCATGCATACCCGCACACGCTGATTCAGGCCAGTGGCGCCGATGTGGGTTTGCCTGATCAACAGATGGGCAATTCCGAGGTTGGACATCTCACGATTGGAGCCGGTCGGATTATTCGTCAGGAACTGGTGCGCATTGGCGATGCGGTCAGGAGCAATCAACTCAAGGAGACACCCGCCCTGGTTCAACTGGCTGCAGACCTGCGCAGCCAAGGTGGGACCCTCCACCTGCTGGGACTCTGCTCGGACGGCGGAGTTCATAGCCACGTTGATCATCTCTGCGGTCTGCTCGACTGGGCGAAACAGGCTGGGTTGACCAAGGTGGCCATCCACGCCATCACCGATGGGCGCGACACGCCAACACAAAGTGCTGCCCGTTTCATCCAAACGGTTGAAGACAAGATTGCCAGCACTGGACTGGGGGAAATTTCCAGCCTTTGCGGTCGCTACTGGGCAATGGACCGGGACAAGCGTTGGGATCGAATTGAGAAGGCTTACAACCTGTACACCGATCCGGATGGGCCGATCGAGAGCATTGCCGCAGAGGATGCCCTCAAGGCCAGCTACAGCAATGGGGTCACCGATGAATTCCTCGAGCCAATTCGTCTGACTGCCACCTCGATGCAGGATGGCGATGCTGTTCTGATGTTCAATTTCCGCCCGGATCGTGCTCGTCAGATCGTGCAGGCACTTTGTCTCGACACGTTCAGTGATTTCCAGAGAAAACGGACTCCAAAATTGAACCTGGTGACCTTCACCCAGGTAGAGCAAGATTTACCGGTCACCGTTGCTTTCCCTCCCGAACCTCTGGACAACCTGCTGGGCCAGGTTGTGGCCGCTGCAGGACTGCTTCAGTACCGCACCGCTGAAACTGAAAAATATCCGCATGTGACGTACTTCCTCAACGGTGGAATTGAAAAACCACTTCCCGGTGAAGACCGTCATCTCGTCCCATCACCACGCGTTGCAACCTACGATCTTTCTCCTGCCATGTCGGCTGATCAGCTGACTGACAGCTGTATTGAGGCGATTCAGAAGGGTATTTATTCCTTGATCGTGATCAACTATGCCAACCCTGACATGGTTGGCCATACCGGGGTCATGGACGCTGCCACTGAAGCGATCAACAAAGTGGATTCCTGCATCGGACGGTTACTGGATGCAGTGGGACGGCAGGGGGGAACATTGCTCATCACAGCGGATCACGGCAACGCTGAACTGATGCAAGGGCCTGACGGACAGGCCTGGACTGCGCACACCACCAATCCAGTCCCCGTGATCCTGGTGGAGGGGGAACGAAGAAAACTCCCTGGACATGGCAATGCCATCAACCTTCGTTCCAACGGCGGACTCGCCGACATTGCTCCAACACTTTTGGATATTCTCAATCTGCAAAAGCCTGCAGCGATGACAGGCACCAGCCTGATTGAACCGATTTCAAGCGTTGATCCGTCCATGATCTCGGCCCGTCTTCCACTTTCCGTCTAATCGCGATGTTGACAACCATTCTTTCCTGGGTCTGGATTGGTACTGGACTGCTCCTCATTCTTCTTGTGTTGCTGCATAGCCCCAAGGGAGATGGCATGGGCGGGCTTGCTGCAAGTGGAAGCTCAATGTTCAGTAGTGCCAGTAGTGCGGAAGCCACTCTCAACAGATTTACGTGGACGTGCTTAGCCATATTTTTAAGTTTGGCGGTGATTCTCTCTGCAGGTTGGTTGAGTTGAGAGACGAGCCCGGTGGTCTCGTCATAATCCACTTCTTAAACAACAAATTTTCATGGGGCATTTGATCTCCTTGAGATCAGACCAGTTTTCAATCAGCAGATCACGCGCAGGAAGTGTTTCAAATACTTGTGTGCTTAAATCATTAACGGATCTCGGCGCCCCATGAAGAGAGGAAAGACGTTCATTCTTGGCGTTGGTGCGCAGAAGGCGGGCACAACCTGGCTGGAAGCCCAATTTTCCAAAGAGGATTTTTTCAGCAACGATCAAGTCAAGGAATATCATGTTTTCAATAGGCTCTCATGCTTATCGCCTGGGAAAACTCAGCAAATGATTCTCAATCGAACCAAGGGCAATAAATCGCCGAAATCAGACATGAGCATAATTAAGAAACGTGAGGCTATGAGGCTTAGGCCGCAGCTTTATTTTGACCATTTTGATTATATCTATTGCCGCGATCAAAACATAACTCACGTGAGCGATATCACTCCTGATTACGCCGTGCTCCCGAAAAAAATCTTTCGTTTCATCAAAAAGGGGCTTGAAGCCAAGGGCTTCAGTGTCAAGGTTGTTTTTCTTATGAGAGATCCTGTGGAGCGTGCCTGGTCCCATCTCAGGATGATTAATCGTCTCAACCATGAAAGAAAGGGTGCTCCGAAGGTCTCGCCAGAAGTTGAATTTGAACAGCTGAAAAAATTTCACAAAAGCCGTCACTGCTATCTGCGAACACGATATCAAAAAACCTGCTCCATTCTTGAAAAGGTGTTTCCTCAAAAGGATATCTATTATGGTTTTTATGAGACCCTTTTTAATCAAGCTGAAATTAACAGGCTCACAGATTTCCTCGAAGCCCCGCGTCTGTCACCGGATTTCAATCAGGTCGTCCACGCCTCGCCAAAGCCCCAAGCATCAGTGGAAGGAATGGATGCCCTTGTTGACAAAATGAGGCTGTTTTATGACTCAACGTACCAATGGGCGAACCGTCGATTCCCAACTGCAATTCCCGATGGCTGGATGCGCTCCTGTTGAACAACCATTGAAAGCATTCGGCTGGCCGGCTTCTCTCGCCTGCGACCTGCTTTTGCTCGGTAACATCTTTAATGTGGATCATAAGAGGGTTAAGTCGAGCCAAGCGAATAGCGCAGAGTATTTATATCAACAGCATTGAAGTTGTCTGGTGATTCTGAAGTCATTCTCTGTCGTGGCAGGCATAGTTTGTGTCAAACATAATCAGATCAAGGTGAGAAGCATGAGCTCCATGCTTGGGAATTATTCTGCCCCCGGCATCGATTGCCTTATTTAGACCTTTTGATGCATCGTTCAAGTTCAAATTAATTCGAGCAGGTCCAGCTGTTTCTAACGTGTCTGGCTGAAGTTGCTTTGAATGCAAAAAAAAGCGCCCCCGAAGGGGCGCCGGACGGTGAATTGAGGCGATTTGAGATTCCGAAGAATCGCAAAATACGATCAATAATCGAAGTCTCCGCCACCCATGCCGCCTCCGGCAGGAGCAGCTTCTTTCTTCTCAGGCAGATCAGCAACAATGCATTCGGTGGTCAGAACCATGCCGGCGATTGAAGCGGCATTCTGCAGGCCGGAACGCGTCACCTTGGCCGGATCCACGATCCCTGCGCCGAGCATGTCGACGTAGTCACCTGTGGCTGCGTTGTACCCCTCGCTGATCGGACGGGACTTCACATTCTCAGCAACTACAGCCCCATTGGCGCCAGCATTTTCAGCGATACGCATCAGGGGTGCCGTCAGAGCGGCGGCAACGATGTTGGCGCCGATCAGTTCCTCGCCGGTGAGGCTGCTGTTGGCCCACTCCTCAAGAGAGGGTGCCAGGTGGGCCAAGGTGGTGCCGCCACCGGGGACGATGCCTTCTTCGACAGCTGCCTTGGTGGCATTAATGGCATCCTCAAGACGAAGCTTTTTGTCCTTCATCTCGGTTTCCGTCGCAGCTCCGACCTTCACCACAGCAACACCACCGGCAAGCTTGGCCAGGCGCTCCTGCAGCTTCTCCTTGTCGTAGGTCGAGTCGGTCTCGTCCATCTGCTTCTTGATCTGCTCGCAACGCTTCTGGACTTCAGCTTCGTTGCCTTCGGCCACGATGGTGGACGTGTCCTTGTTGATGGTGACGCGGCGCGCGGTCCCGAGCATTTCGAGCTTCGCGTTCTCAAGCTTGAGACCGGCATCCTCGGTAATCATCTGACCATTGGTCAGAGCTGCCATGTCTTCCAACATGGCCTTGCGGCGGTCACCGAACCCGGGAGCTTTGACAGCCGCCACATTGAGAACACCACGCAAACGGTTCACAACCAAGGTGGCGAGCGCTTCTTTCTCAATGTCCTCAGCAATGATCAGAAGAGGCTTGCCAGTGCGCTGGACCTGCTCCAGAACGGGAATCAGGTCCTGAACCATGCCGATCTTCTTGTCGGTGAGGAGGATGTATGGCTCGTCCAGGACGGCTTCCATCCGCTCGGTGTCGGTGGCGAAGTAGGGGGAGATGTAGCCCTTGTCGA
>CAZJLQ010000028.1:0-9889 GCA_964546675.1 uncultured Synechococcus sp. | reverse complement strand
GGAGGTTCGTGTTCGATTCCTCCGATCTACCCTGTAATTCTGTTTTTGGGTTTTAGTTTTTTTGAGGCAAGTATCGTCTCTAAGTTGAAACGAGAAAAATCAGATACATAACAGCTTTGATTTGAGCTTTTTTCATTGTTGGCCTTAATTTGATCACTGGTCTTCTGGATGATTGATTCTTCTCTTAGTCTCAGCGTTGCAGCGAAACTCAAGTGATCTGGGTAACGGCATTCCTTGTCAATGCAGTGCTGATTGGGCTTGCGCAGCGGATTCCACTGCTGACTCCAGCTGGATGGGTGCATGCCGGAATTTTGGGCACTGTTCTTTGGGGATCCCTGGGATGGCAAGGCTGGAGTTCCGTTGTCGCTTATCTCGTTCTGGGCAGTCTTGTCACAAAACTCGGCTGGGCGGTGAAGCAGAAACGCGGCTTGGAGGAAGGTCGTGGGGGACGACGCGGGCCCGAGAATGTTTGGGGTTCTGCAGCGGTGGGTGCAGTGCTGGCTCTGATGGTCGCAGGCGGTCTCCAACCCGCAAACGTGTTGTTGGTTGGATTTGCTGCCAGCTTCGCGGCAAAACTGGCAGATACGTTCGGAAGTGAAATCGGACAACGGTGGGGACGCACCACATTGCTGATCACCACCCTTCGACCCGTTCCTGCAGGGACTGAAGGGGCCATCAGTCTGGAAGGAACATTGGCGAGTGCCGTTGGAAGCGTGGTGATGTCAACGGTGATGTTGCTCTTCGGGTTGATCACAACAATGCCTGGATTGTTGTTAATTAGTGCAGTCGGTTTGATTGCCACCCTGGCTGAAAGCTTCCTGGGAGCGTTGGCGCAACATCGGATCAAATGGCTCAGCAATGAAGCGGTGAATGGGATTCAGACCCTGTTCGCGGCATTCCTGGCAATGGGATTGGCTTCAGGATTCCATCTCGCTTAGCCCATGTTTTCAAAAGTTGAATGGCATCACGGAGGAGGGTTCGCATCTGTCTTGTATTCAGCCCGCTAAGACCCGCCAGATCGCGGAGGGAGCATCCATCCACGTAGTGAGCCATCAGCCAATGTTGAGCGAAAGGGTCAAGTTTCTTGAGGGCCGTGATCAGCCACGCGTGGGCATCATCATGGCTTTGTTCGCGAGTCTTGATGTAGTCCAGGAGGGAATCATCGTCCTGGACGTCTCCCTTGCGTTGGGGGTGATCGAGGCTCAAGGCCTTGCAATCCTGAACGCTCCGGCAGCAAGCCTGCAATCTGCCGATCGTCACACCCAGTTGCGTTGACAATTCCGTTTCACTCAAGGCTGGTAAGCCCAAGACTGCCCGCTGGTTTTGAAGCCTCTCAGCTTTGAGCGCCAAATCACGATGTCGCCACGGCACTCTGATGATTGAGGAGCGATCGCGGCGGTAATGAAGAATTTGTCCATTGGCTCTGCTGACGATATAGGTGCTTGGTCGACAACCTCGTTCTCCATCAAATCCTTGAACAGCAGCCAGTGCGCCCAATGCCGATTCCTGAACCAGATCGTCATAGGGGTCTGTGCTCTTTTGACGCTGACGTTGTGCGACCAGATGGACCAAGCCGAGGTGGTCGAGAAATGTGACGTTGCGACGCTGAATTGATTCAGGCAACCTCCGGCGCTGTTCTTGTTGTTTTTGTTTGTTCTTGGCGCTCATGGGGGTTCAGTAAGGCCCCCACAAGTTGCGCGGTTTCTGTTGGCTTACCAGGGCACTCAGGTGTCGCTGAGCAACACCTAGGTGTCGTGTCGTGCCGCAGTCACACCAGCAATGCTGGCAAGGTCAGTCAAAAAAAGACTTCGCACGTTGGTGCGTTTCCGATGATCTGAATTGAATCGAGCATCAGAACGGGGGAATCAGGCTGATTCGATGTCACAGCGGTTCAAGTCGGGATGGGTGAGCCGGTCAATGATCCGCGCCATATCAACCGCTGTTAGCTCCCCGTTCGCGTCCCATTTGAGCGTCGTTTTGCGCTGTGCGGGGACCTGGTGATTCGCTTTCTGTGGGGTTTGCTCCGGTCCCATACCGTCAACTGTTGTCAGGAAACACACACATTAGCGAGTGACTCCAGTCCTGCCCAGCCAAGCAGGGCATTCCACTGAACCAGCTGTTGATGAATCCAGTGATGGCCACTGGCATTGAGGTGGATTCCATCCGGCTCGATCCAGCTGAGCCACTCCGACTGTGCCCGCATCGCTTCGTGGAGAGCCAGAAACGGCACGTCGGCCTCCTGGCACACCTCTGCGAGAGCCCTTTCGTAAGCGGCAATCTCCTGATTGCTGTACCAGAGGCAGTCTGCAAAGGGCATCACTTGTTCATCAACCGCTGTCAGTCCAAGCACCAGAACGGAGGTCTGGCTTCGGATCTCATCGAGGAGCTGTCCCATTCCGAAGCTGTAGCCCTCCAGGTTCAGCTGGGGTCGACCGTCTGGACGACCGACACGTGCGCTGTCGTTCAATCCGACGCTCAGGATCACCCCATCGGGTGTTTGGCGCCGTAGTTCGCCACGACAGGCCCACTCCCTCTGCCAACGGCCAGCAACACGTTCAAGACCATCACCACGGATCCCCAAGCCGTACACCACGGGCCCGGCTGGAGTCCGCATCCAATCCAGCTTGAGGCGCTCGCACCAACCACCTCCCTCGCGATCTCCCCATCCATGGACACCACTGTCTCCCAGGACCACCAGTTGCTTGGGAGCTCTCGCCATCGACTCGACCCCTCTTACAGCTGGCCAGCTTTGCAGGCCCATCGCTCCAGCATCCAATGACTCAGTCCCTCACCAAGGCTGGTGAGGCAGGCGTAGGTGATCACCAACCAGAACACCATCGCCCAATGAAACGAGGTCAGTGATTCGATCAGTTGCCAACCAAGTCCTGCACCTCCAACCAATCCCACAACCGCCGTGTCGCGAAGGATGACATCAGACCGATAGGCGGAATAAGCCAGATAGCGGCGACAGCTCATCGCCAGTTTTCCGTACAGCCAGGCCATGCGTGGACCAGCCCCCATGGCCTGCACGGCGTGATGGTGATGATCGGTGCTGCAGTCCAGATCGTCCTGGAGAACCCGCCCCATCATTCCGAGATGGTGCAGACCCAGAGCCAGGGCAGCAAGGCTGAGACTGGGTTTGGCCAGGAGAAGCAAAAGCAAAGCCGTTAGTGGGGGAGGAAACAAACGCAGACCGCCCCAGATGAACCGTTGGATGAGGTTGCTCAAGCGTCCTGGCAGGAGCAACAAGCCGAGGGGGGGGCCAGCGATCGCAATCGCGCTGGCAAGCAGGGTCAGTCCCAGGGTGGACAGCACCAGATCTCCCCAGGGCGCGGAAGCCAGTGCCGAAGCGAGTGACTCCCGAACCGTGCCAGCGAGCAGCGGATTCCCCGGCAGCAGGATCGATGGAACCGAGAGATCCAGATCCAGGGACCGTCCCCAGGGGATGGCGATGAGGGGTGCGATCACCATCGCCGGTAAGACAAGTTTCGAGCGGCCGCGATGCACGAGCAGTTCCAGCAGTGCCATCACACCCGCCAGCAACCAGAGTCCACTCCAGAGTTCACGGAATTGCAGCGACTGGAGGCTGAGTTTCAGATCTGTTCCCAGGCCTCCCAGGCCGAACACACCCAACAACAGTGCCGATCGCAACGCGCACCCCAGCCGATGGGCCATGTGATGACCGAGAGACGTGCTGACTGCAGGCCAGAGCGCTGTCAGAAGGTTGGCGAGAGAACCGGCTCCCACGCTTTGAAGCGCCACCAGTGCTGGGGTGTCGCGGCTGTCGATCTGATCAGAAACAACCCTTGCCATCAGGGATGTGTAAGGAAGAGCGATGGCGGCGACCGCAACCCAGGCGTTCAATCCACACATCTGCAGCAAGAGCAATCCCCAGATCAGTTCGTGAAGCGATCGCAGAGGTGCAAGTGCCCACCGAAGCCATCGGGAAGGCACAGCTGAGCTGATCAACAATGTGCAGATTTTCTGGGAACTGAAAAAACCGAGGATGCAACCGAGAATGCAGCTCACGCTCCAGGACAGCACTGCCGTGAAGACGGTGATCTGAAGTCCCCGCCACAGGGCCTCGATCAGAATCGGATCCGATGAAGGCTGCACCGCTGCGCGGAGAAAAGCGCGAATCAGGTCCAGTCCACCTCCATGCAGATCCAGGACAACCTTCCCTGCGATCACGGGTATGACCACCCCTGGCAGCAATGGCAGCAGTGGTAGTGCTGGCTTCAGACCGTGGTGTACAGCCATGTCAGATCGTCCGGGGTGAGTCCCGTTGCCGGTTTGTCCAACACCAGCTCGCCATCCACCAGGCCAATCACCCGATCGAAGCGTTCGGCAAGGTCGGGACGATGCAGGCTCACAAGGCAACTGGACTGGATCAGGAGTCGGTCGAGAACCAACTCACTGAGGGCTGGATCCAGAGCTGATAAGGGTTCATCAGCGAGAACCAACGATGGTTCCTGGCGGAGCAACCGAGCGAGGGCGACCCTTTGGCGTTGCCCCCCCGACAGTTCTGCCACAGAGGTGAGCAGCAGATCGCTCTCCAGCCCCACCTGGAGCATCTTCTCCTGGCAGGCGGCTTCATTCAGAGTGCCCACAAGATTGAGAAGCGCCCAGAACAAGGAATGCCTCCCCAGGGCTCCTGCGTTGATGTTCTGAACGACATTGAGTTCCTCAACAAGCAGGAGGTCTTGCCACAGGGTGCCGATGTCGCATCGTCGCCTACGCGAGAGCTGTTGAAACGGAGTCCCGCTCCAGCGGACCTGCCCTTGATCAGGCTTGAGACTGCCATTGGCCAACTGCAGCAGCGTGCTTTTCCCAGCGCCGCTGCGGCCGAGCAGGCAGATGTGTTCTCCCGGATTGATTTGCAGACTGACTGGACGGAGACGGCCCGGGAAGGCCACCTCCTCCAACTCGAGAACACCGTTCAACGAATCTTTCCTAACTGACGCCCGACCTTTTCAATCGGTGCGTAGTCCTTTGCGTTGGCAGGAATGAATCGTTTGGCACCAAACAATGACAACACCAGCTCACGCCGGGTTGTGTCGGGTTTCAACCCGATCAGAGCGGCCTGAATCCTTTGGGTGAAGCCACTCCCAAAGCGCTTGTCAAGACCAGGGCGCGCCACCCAGTGGTAATCGACGTAGGGAGGTGTACGCCAAATCACCCGAACTTTGGCTGGATCGACACGGCCATTTTTGACGTTGCTCTTCCAAACCTGTTCGTTCAGAGCACCAACCTGATAGGCACCACTTTGAACGAGGGCAATTGTGGCGTCGTGGCTTCCACTGAATCCCGGGCGACCGCCTGCGAACTGGCTTGGCAGAACACCAACCTGCTGCATGAAATATTGAGGCATCAGGCGACCTGAGGTCGAACTCTCAGAGCCGAATGTGAATCGTCTTCCCTTGAGCTGGATGAGTTGATCCTGGCTGCTCAACGGGCGTAAACCGCTGCTGCCATTGGCGATGAACACACTCGTGAAACGGGCATCGATATCGCGCTGGGCAAGAACACGGGCGCCAGGCGTCTGCAGGCGCGCTTGAACACCGGTGAGGCCACCGAACCAAACGAGATCAAGGCTCCCGGCACGAAAGGCGCTGACCGCAGCGGCGTAATTGCTGACCGGCACATAACGCACCTTGACCTTGAGTTGCTCACTTAACTCGCTGGACAGAGCTCCGTAGAGCCTGTTGAGTTTTTCTGGATTTTGATCAGGAATGGCACCGACCCGCAGGACTGGCGCTGCAGCGGTGGGTGTGGCCGCAGTTGCAAGGCCGAAGAGCAGTCCGGCGACAACTGCGGCCCCGTGTTCTCGATCGTGCATCGCGTTTTGTGGTGGTTTATGGCCTGCTCAATAGGTTCTGAGGAAATCCCCCAGACGTCCAAGGCCATCGCTGATCGTCTCATGCGAGACAGCGCAAGAAAGCCTGATGCACCTGTCGTTCCCGAAAGCAATCCCAGGGATCACGGCCAATCCCTTTTCGTCGAGGGCGCGGCGACAGAACTCCATGGATCCCCCTTTGACATCGGGCAGCTCCGGGAACGCATAGAAGGCACCCTGTGGCTCAGCCAGGGTGATGCCATCAATCAAACGCAAACCCTCGCTCAGCAATTTGCGACGGACGTTGTAAGTCTCGGCCATCGCTTTGACGCAATCCCTGGATCCCTGCAGGGCCGCCAGGGCCCCACGCTGGGCAAAGCTGCAGACATTGCTTGTGCTCTGACTCTGGAGTGCAGCAGCAGCCTTGATGACTGGCTCAGAACCAGCGAGATAACCGAGCCTCCAGCCGGTCATCGCCCATCCCTTGGCGAATCCGTTGACCGTGTAGCAGCGATCGAGAAGATCCTCATCGATTGAGGCAAAACTGCAGTGTTCCTGGCCGTCTGCCAGCAAATATTCGTAGATCTCATCACTCATGACATCAAGCTGGGGATAGCGATGCATCAGTGCAACGACACGCTCCAGATCGGCACGTGACATCACGTGGCCGGTGGGATTGCCAGGCGAATTGAGAATCAGAAGTTTGCTTTTTTCCGTGATGTGCTGTTCAAGCAGTGAAGGATCCAGGCGGAATCCATCCGCCGAGGCGGTTGGGATCACAGTCACCTTGGCTCCCGCGAGACGAGCCATTTCGGGATAACTCAACCAGTAGGGAGCTGGAAGCAGAACCTCATCCCCAGGATTCAGCAGAACCTGAAAGAGGTTGTAGATCGCCTGCTTGCCTCCGTTGGTGATCAGCACCTGGGAGGGCTGGGTTGGAATTCCGTTTTCTCGAGTCAACTTTTCTGCCACAGCCGCCCGCAGATCCGGGGCTCCCGCCGCCGGTCCGTAGCGGGTCACCCCATCACGCAGTGCTTTCTGAGCCGCCTCAATGATGAAATCCGGAGTGTTGAAATCCGGTTCACCAGCACTGAGACTGCAGATGTCATGCCCCTGGTTCTGCAGAACCTTGGCCCGAGCCGAGATCTCGAGCGTCAAGGATGGCTTGAGGGCGTTAGCGCGATCTGAGAGAACAGGCAGACGGGGCATTGGCGACGCACCACCCCCGGTGCGCTTAAAAATCTCATCCTGCCTTATGTGGTGCCCTGCACAACCTGTGTTCATGCTTTCAGGATGTCTTCAACGCAGTTCAGCTGGGTCCTCGCCTCACACAACCCAGCGCAATTGGTCCACTTTTATGCGGAGCTGTTGTCGGGTCAGCCGCAGCAGGGGTTGGCGAAACACCATTGGATCCTTTTGATTTCGCCAGACCTTCGGATCGAGTTCTACAGGCCCTCAAGGTCGCGTCCGTTCCCTGCGAAAGGGCGATGCCTAGCGCCGTGTCTGAGGCTTCAAGACCATGAAGAACCCATGAAACACCTCCAGACTGTGGTGATCGATCTCCAAGCGAAAGGTGCAGCAGTGCTGGAACCACCGCGCTCTGAACCCTTCGGTGCAGAGGCCTGGCTTCTTGATCCAGAGGAGAACCCTTTTCTGATCGTTGTTCCCAGTTCCAGGACCGCCTTGGATGGCCATGGATCCTGACCAACTCGAACAATGCCGCAACTGCACCGCCTGCTCTTTGGCGGAGACACGCCAGAACGTGGTGATTGCCCGCGGAAATCCAGATGCCCGTTTGATGTTGATCGGTGAAGCGCCTGGCGCGAAGGAGGATGCTCTGGGGCAACCCTTCGTGGGGCGTTCAGGCAAGACCCTGGATCGCCTGTTGCAGGACGTTGGCTTTCATCTCGATCGTGACCTCTACATATGCAATGCCGTCAAGTGCCGGCCACCGGGGAACAGACGCCCCAAGCGAGCTGAGCTTTCAGCCTGTCGCCGCTGGCTGGATCTGCAACTGGCTCGGGTGGACCCACAGGTGATTGTGCTCGCCGGGGCGACTGCGGTGGAAGCCATCCTTGGCCTGAAAGGGGGAATGACGATGTTGCGTGGAACGTGGACGACGTGGCAAGACCGGTTGGTGATGCCGATCTTTCACCCCTCCTATCTGCTCCGCCATTCCCCTGATGCGGAGGGCGGGCCATGGGATCTCACCCGGCATGACCTGGCCACTGTTCGACGGCGCCTGTGCGAACGTTGACGCGATTGCGTCGCCACACGCCATGACGGCCACTCTGCAGACCACTCAGACTGATCTCAACCGTCGATACGACACGCAGATCCATCGACGCCGGACGCGGACCGTCTGGGTTGGAAAAGTCCCGATCGGCAGTGACCATCCTGTGGTCGTGCAATCGATGATCAATGAAGACACGCTTGATATCGACGGAGCGGTTGCGGGAATCAGACGCCTGGCCGATGCAGGCTGTGAAATTGTGCGCGTTACGGCGCCGTCCAGATCCCATGCCGTGGCGATGGGTCAGATCCGTGAGCGATTGAGGGCGGAAGGTTGTGATGTTCCACTGGTCGCAGACGTGCATCACAACGGGGTGAAAATCGCCATTGAAGTGGCCAAACATGTTGACAAGGTCAGAATTAATCCAGGTCTGTTTGTCTTTGGAAAGCCTGACCCGGACCGCCAGGAATTTTCCAAGGAAGAATTTGATTCGATCGGTCTGAAAATTCGTGAAACGTTTGCACCGTTGGTGACTGTTTTACGCGAGCAAAACAAGGCCTTGAGAATTGGAGTCAATCACGGCTCTTTGGCTGAGCGCATGCTGTTCACCTACGGAGACACTCCTTGGGGCATGGTCGAATCCGCCATGGAATTTGTGCGGATCTGTGATGAGTTGGATTATCACAACATCGTGATTTCAATGAAGGCATCACGGGCCCCAGTGATGATGGCGGCCTATCGGATGATGGCCGACACGCTGGATCGCGAAGGATTCAATTACCCACTCCACCTCGGGGTCACTGAAGCGGGTGATGGTGATTACGGACGGATCAAAAGTACCGCTGGAATTGCCACGCTTCTGTCGGAGGGCCTGGGGGACACGATCCGGGTTTCATTGACTGAAGCCCCTGAACAAGAAATTCCCGTTTGCTACTCCATTCTCCAAGCGCTGGGACTCCGCAAAACCATGGTGGAGTATGTGGCATGCCCCAGCTGTGGACGAACACTGTTCAACCTCGAGGAGGTGCTCAAGCAGGTGCGCAACGCCACGGATCACCTCACAGGTCTCGACATCGCCGTGATGGGGTGCATCGTCAATGGCCCCGGAGAGATGGCTGATGCGGATTACGGGTATGTGGGAGGGGCGCCGGGTGTGATTTCTCTATACAGAGGACGAGAGGAAATTCGGCGTGTGCCGGAGTCGGAGGGAGTCGAAGCCCTGATCCAGTTGATCAAGGATGACGGTCGTTGGGTCGATCCCGCTTGAGGTCGTTAATGTGAAGAATAAGTACTGAGGGCTCATGCCCAAACCGTTCCAGTTGCGTTCCATTCTGCGGTCGGGTCCTCTGCTTCTCTTCCTGGGTCTTGGAGGTGTTGCTACAACGATCAGCATTGCTCAGCCCAGCCTGAGTCTTCCGAGTGCTTCGGGTGGATCGATCACTGACAGTCCCAAAGAAGTGATCGATCAAGTTTGGCAGATCGTTTATCGCGACTTTCTTGATTCAAGTGGTAATTATACCCCGGATAGTTGGAAACAACTGAGACGAGATTTGTTGTCCAAGTCTTACGCGGGAACGGGTGAATCCTACGAGGCAATTCGTGGCATGCTCGCCAGCCTCAAGGATCCCTACACACGCTTTTTGGATCCAAAGGAATTCAAGGAGATGCAAATCGATACCTCCGGAGAACTTCGGGGTGTCGGCATTCAATTGAGTCTGGATAAAGACACCAAAGAACTCACCGTTGTCTCTCCGATTGAGGGAACTCCAGCATCAAAGGCGGGCGTTCAACCTCAAGACGTCATCGTCACCATTGACGGA
>CAZJLQ010000027.1:0-9941 GCA_964546675.1 uncultured Synechococcus sp. | reverse complement strand
TGATCAGCGGAAGGAACACACTCACCAAGAGACGGAGCGCCGCCGCGTCTGCGACAGCCGGATCGAGGCACGTGAGTTCGGATCCACCCAGTGCTTCGCAGCGCAGACGAAGAAGCAAAGGGTCGTTCCGATTCGCATCGTCCAGCACGGGCACCTCGGCATCGGGCTCCGGTTCAAGCAGCACGAGCAGCAGCTCCTGCCGGGAGGTCCTCTGGGCAGAGGGACTGTCCTGCAACGCTTCCAGCAACACACCACGCGGGTCGTCGCTCACAAGGATTTGCCGCAGCTGAGGCGGCACAGACGGTTCTGCAAGAAAGGTCAGTTCCTGCTGCTGCAAGGACAGGGACGGCGCAACCGATGGCCTGGTGAGGCTGGATACCAGTCCGGACACCCAGATCAGTACCGCCAGGGCGAAGGACACCACCGCCAGCAGGATTTTCCAAAACGGCGGCGGTGATTGGACTGAACTGGACGGCACCACGTCGACTCGATTCACCCCGATTGTCCCTCGATTCGGCTTGCCCCATACGATGACCGCGCCCCGCCGCCGCATCGGTGCCCCTCCGCCTTCTCCTGGTCCGTCACGGCCTGAGCAGTTTCAATCAGGAACGTCGGATCCAGGGTCGAGATGACCTCTCAGGCCTGACCGATGAAGGCCATGAACAGGCGCGTCGACTGGGCGCATCCCTCGCTGAGGTCCCTCTGAGCGCGGTCTACAGCTCGCCACTGCAACGGGCAGCCTCCACGACTGCCTCCTTACTGGAGGGTCGCGGCACGCCAGCGCCGGAACCGGTTTTCGATGACGGATTGCTGGAGGTGGATCTGGAGCCTTGGAGCGGACTGCGCCTTTCAGAACTCACGGAGCGACACCCTGAGGCCTATGGGGTCTGGAAACGAAACCCTCTGGAACTGCAGTTGCAACGCAGCGACGGCAGCACCTACAAACCCCTGGCTGAACTCATGGATCAGGCACGAGGCACCATCGATGCCCTGCTTGAACGCCATCCCGTTGACGGTGATGACACCGTGCTGGTGGTCGCCCACAACGCCATCCTCCGTTGCCTGATGCTGGTACTGCTCAACGAACCAGACAACGGCTTTCGACGGTTGAGGGTGGACAACACGTCTTTGTCGATCTTCAACCTGCGACCTGGGGAGGATCGACCTCAGGTGCAGATCGAATGCCTCAACAACACAACTCACCTGGCGCCTCTTCCCCCCAAAGGAGCAGCTGCACGGCTCATCCTGGTGCGCCACGGAGAAACGGATTGGAATAAGGAGGGGCGATTCCAGGGTCAGATCGACATTCCCCTGAATGATCACGGCCGCATCCAGGCCGCCGCCGCTCGGGACTTTCTCCAGGACATTCAGATCGATCGGGCTTGGAGCAGCACCATGTCCAGGCCATCGGAAACCGCGTCGATCATCCTGGAACAACATCCTTCGGTGACCCTCGTCAAAACCGATGGACTGGTGGAAATCGGGCACGGCCTCTGGGAAGGAAAACTCGAATCCGAAATCAATGCCGGTTGGTCGGATTTGCTGGCGAGCTGGAAGCGCGCTCCGGAAACCGTTCAGATGCCGGAAGGCGAAACCATTCAGGATGTCTGGGCCCGGTCGGTTCGCAGCTGGCAGGAGATTGCCAGCTCGCTGAAACCAGACGAAACGGCATTGGTCGTTGCCCATGACGCCGTCAACAAGACCATCCTGTGCGACCTGCTTGGGCTAACGCCCGCCGACATCTGGGCAGTGAAACAGGGAAACGGCGGCGTCACCGTTGTCGACATCGCTGGCGATCCAGGCCAGCCTGCGGTGGTGACCTGCCTGAATCTCACGTCCCACTTCGGCAGTGTTATTGACCGGACGGCGGCTGGAGCCCTCTGACCCCATGGATGACCCCTTATTGCTTTCGCCCGTCCGGATCCTGGAGGGTCCTGGACAGGATGAGCGACAAGGGGCTGTCTTCATCGAGGGCGGCGTTCTGGCAGGGTTCGATCACACAGCGCACGCCATGGCGGCTCAACGGAATGTTGAGCCGTCGGATGCCTCGAACCAACTCATTGCTCCGTGTCTTGTTGATCCTCATTCGATTCTGGAGCTTCCTTTCAGCGGTCACGCCGAAACCCTCAACAGCCTGGTGGACTGCGCCCGCGCCAGCGGTTATGGCCAACTCGCCCTTCTTCCGCGGGCCACGCCCTGGCGTGATCGCCCTGAGGGGCTAGCCCCCCTTGTTCGCCGAGACCCAGACCAACTGCAGGTCCACCTCTGGGGAGGGTTCAGCCGCGGTGGCAAGGGCGAAGACCTGGCGCCCCATGGCGATCTCCTTGAGCACGGCGCGGTCGGGCTTGCCGATGACGACGCCATGATCCCGCAGCCTCTTCTCGAGCGAGGCCTCGTGCTGGGCGAGATGGGCAACGCACCCGTTCTGACCGCGCCCCGGGATGCGGATCTTCAGGGGGAGGGAATGGTGCGGGAAGGGACTGAAACACTGCGTGCCGGTTGGGTTCCAGACCCCCTGAGCAGCGAATCGTTGCCCATGGCGCAATTGATCGCAATGCAGCGTCGCCATCCGGAGCGGCGGCTGCAGGTGATGAACATCTCCACGGCGGATGCCGTCGAACAGCTTCGCCGCGCCGATCCCGCTCCCATGGGCAGCGTCTGCTGGTGGCATTTATTAATGGACAACAACGGCATGGGTCCCTGTAACCCCGGTTGGCGCGTGCGGCCATCACTGGGCGATCGGGACGATCGTCAAGCCCTCAGGCAGGCGCTGCGCGACGGCACGATTCAGGCCATCAGCGTTCATGCGGTGCCTCTCGATGAGGAGGACATGCTCTTGCCCACAGATCAGCGGCCACCTGGTTTAAGCGGGCATCACCTGGTCCTGCCCGCGCTCTGGGATGCCTTGATCCGCCAGGGGGGGTTCCAGATCCGTGAACTCTGGCAGGCATTGAGCTTTGGACCTTCGGCGATGCTCAACCAGCCGGTGGAAGTTCTGCGGGAAGGCAGCCGCCGATGGTTGTTGTTCGATCCAGACCATCGCTGGACCGTCAGGCGCCGCGACATCTCGGCCCCCTCTGCCGCGAATGTTCCCCTGCTTGGAGAGGAACTTCAGGGTCGCGTGATCGCCTGCGGCCTCAGTCGTTAAGTCCGCCGATCCGGCTCCATGGCCAGAAGCGCCAGACGGCACGACCCAGAATCTCATCGGTCGGCAGGTAGGGGCTGCTGGGCCAGAAACGGCCGTCCCAACTGTTGCTCCGGTTGTCACCGAGAGCGAGCACCGAATCCTTCGGCACCGTGCCATTCAAGGTGAGGCACGGACTCATCCCCTGCGGATCAAGCTGGCAGTAATTGGTGACGTAGGGCTCATCGAGCAGCGTGCCGTTCAGGGTGACTTCCCCGCGCGGATTGACGGAGACGCGATCACCAGCAACGGCAACCACGCGCTTGATGTAGGCATCACATGCTGGGTTGGCGACCCCTGGGATCACACCAATCAGGGGCAGGTTGGCGAACATGCACTGGAACGCTGAAGGCCGACTGGCTGGGCTGAGGGCAGGATCAAATGCATAGGGAGAATTAAAAACAACAATTTCTCCACGTTTCGGCCCCCTCGGCAGATAACTGAGTTTTTCAACAAGCAGTTTGTCCTGGATCTGCAGCCCCGGCAGCATCGATCCTGAGGGGATGTATCTCGCCTCGACAACAAAATGACGGATGCCGAAATACAGAGCAATGGTGAAGAGAACAGGTCCCCAGAAATCCCAGAAGGGGTCAAGTCTTGAGCGTTTCTGTTGGTCGGCAGCCAACGGGCCAATGATCGAAAAAGATGCTTCACCATAGAGGCAGATCCTTGAGCGCTCTCAGCCTGAAAGCCGATGATCCGCCCCCGCTGGCAAGGGTTGAACCACCGCAACAGCAACCTGGGCTGGCGGCGCTGGGATCAGTGTGTTGCCCTTCTCGCAGGCCTGAATCTGGTTTGGGTGCTCTTCGATGTCAGCTACGTCCCTCTTCGCAGCTTCTGGCTTCAGCGCAACCTGTACCCCCTGCCGTCCTTGCCTCTGGTCATTCCGTTGCACTGGTTGCCAGACATCACCGAGGTCTACGACCGCGTGAAGGGAATTGAACCCCATCACGACACAACCACTTACATCACACAGTTTCAGAAACTGGACCAGACGATCCAACGCGACGGGATCAGCGGCGATGCGGTTCAGCAACAACTCGCGCAACAGGTCCAACTGACGCAACAGATGATCGCGACCAATCCCTTCCTCAGTTCGGGGAATGGTGGCGCCCTCGAAAAACTGAAAAACCGCTTGCGCGGGCGCGCTGGACTCGACTCCTCCTTTGACGCTGCTGAACAACTGCTGAGCCCAACCCAGCTCGAGCGTTATGGATGGACGACGGAACGGCAGTTCTGGCTTCAACAGATCCTGCCACTGGTTGAAGTGAATTACTGGCGCAGCACAGCAGAGAACGGTCTTCCCACCGATCTGAGCTGGCGCCTGGATACCCCCTTCCAGCTCCTGTTTCTGCTCGACATTCTTCTGCGCACCGCCCGACTCAAAGGTCGCTATCCAGCAATTCGCTGGCGTGATGCACTGCTGCGACGCTGGATTGACCTGCCACTGCTGCTGCCTTTCGCTCGACTGCTGCGCGTGGTGCCGGTCACCGAACGACTGTCCACCGCCGGTTTGATTCAGCTGGAACCGCTTCGCGCCGTCATCAGCCGGGGCGTGGTGGCACTTCTGGCCGTTGAGCTGTTTGAAGTCATCACGATCCGGGTGGTGGATGCACTGCAGGATGTAATCCGATCACCGCAGCTGCCGGGAAAAATCAGAAGTTTTTGCACGTACCAAGGCACAGATCAGAACGAATCGCGGGAATTAATCGAACTCCTGCGTCTGTGGTTACCCCTTCTTCTCAGTCAGATCGGGCCCAACATGAGACCGCAACTGGTTGCACTCAGTACCCACATCCTCCAGCAGGGAATGGACAGCAAAATGATTCCCGCACCTCTGCGACGCAACGCCAATTACCAGAAAGCCGAGTTGCAGTTCAGCCGACAGCTCGCCGAAAACCTTGTGGATTCAGCGCTGGAACTCTCCCGTGGTGCGGGCAGCCGCTTAGGAGTGAAAGATCCGGTCCTCGATGGTTTGGGCACAGAAACACTGGACCGGTTCTGGGAGGAACTCGCTCGGGCGATGGAGCAGGGGCCGGTTCTTGAACGCAGCCAGGAGTTGCTTGCATCGCTTCTGGAGGATCTCAAACGCTCCAGTTTCCAACAACTAAACCGTCAACATGCGGTGAACGATTTAATCAGTGAGTTGGATGGATTGAACTTCAATCGACCAGCTGATCAGCCCAAACCTCCTGCTTAAAACCAACCAGGACCTGGCTGGATGGAGTAACAACAAACGGGCGTTTGATCAGTTTTCCATCAGCGGCCAGAGCATCAAGAGCCTCATCGTCTGTCATGGCCTTCACAGCAGCCGCTCCAATCGCTCGGTAAGAGAGGCCACTGGTATTGAACAGAAGTTTTCGCTCTCCAAATTGTTGAGCAGCCATGGCAAGCTGCTCACGGGATGGTGGGTGATCGACAATATCAATCACCTTGTGATCAACATTCTTCTGCTTCAACCAATTGATTGCCTTACGACAGGTACTGCAACGGCTGTAGCTGTAAACGAGAAGTTGATCTGCCAACGGACTCAGACTCAGCGGCCGAACAAGGACTTCACAGCTCCAACAAGGCTGTTGGACCCTTTACCTGCACCGTCATCGGGACGAGTTCGGACAGTCACATCACCATTGACGGTGGTGCGGCAACTCAAGCGATAGTTGGCGGGACGATCGGCCAGATAGACCTCCTCAACATCACTACGTGGTGAAAGATTGTTGAGGCCCTCGACGACTTCGACCACACAAGTTCCGCATTGACCAACACCACCACAGTTGTTGAGGTTGTTAAGGCCCTTGTAGGGGTTGAGGCCTGAATCGAGGGCTGCGCGTCGCAGATTTGCTCCCTCGATGCAACCCACCTGCTGGCCTTCCTGTTCAAATCGGATGGTGGGCACGAGTCGTCCTGGATCTTTTGTGCGCACCAACCTACAAGCATTCCGGCCCTCAACCGCGGGTTCGCAAAAGATCGTGGCTGGGCTTAGCGCGCAGCAGCGATGCAAGAGGCAACGAGAGGGGCAACGGCATCAGCATCACGCCAGCCGCTGATGGTGACAGCGCGACCTTCAAGGCTTCGGTACGTCCGAAAAAATTCCGCCACTTCCTCGAGCTGCGTCGATGCGATCTGGCGAATGCTCGTAATGGACGACTGCAGAGGGTCTGCAACGGGGACACAGAGAAGCTTCCCGTCGTAGACACCCTCGTCCTCAAGATCGAGCAACCCGACTGGACGAGCACGGATCAAACAGCCCGCAAAGGTTGGCTCGGCCATGATCACCATCGCGTCGAGCGGTGATCCGTCCTCCGCTTGCGTGTTGGGAATAAAGCCGTAGTCGAAGGGGTAACGCACCGATGAGTGGAGCACCCGATCAAGCCGCATCACACCCGCTTCGGCGCAATATTCGTACTTATTGCGGCTACCAGCGGGGATCTCGACGAGAAGGTTGACCTGCCCCGGTGCTGGAGAGGGATGCAGGGGGTGCAGATCCATGGCTCTCGAGAGCTGTCGGCATAAAAGAGTTGGGCCCAGCCGTCCGATCAGTGATGACGGCAATTAGAGGAACCGAAACACTGATCAAAGCGATCAGGAGTCCGGTCATTGCCGTGAAGGGTCCTCCAAAACTCAGTGGGTCCTCTGCATCCTGTGCCGGAGAATCGTCGTCTTGACTGGGAATTACGGGGTCAGTGGCCATGCAGGGGGAATGGGTCAGTCCCTCCCCTCATTTCGATGCAGTGTGAATAGTCAAATTTTGGCACCAATCGGTCCCTTGCGCATCCCTCAGGCTGCTGGACGCTCCTCCCGATCCCGCCGAGCAGCCACCAAGTCCGAAGGGGCATCCTCCATCGCCTCGAGGTGGGAGCGGATCACCTTGAGTTCATCGAGAATCGCGCCAAGCATCTGCTGTGTTGCCGTGGAAGGAGAATTGAGCACCTCAACGGTGACCTCCTTGATCCGAAGAACATCCTTGGCAAAACGCGCTACCTCATTTGGATGAAACAGAAGAGGATCTTTTTGATCACTCCGATATTCAGGATTGAGTTTTCTGGGATTAAAAGGAGGATTTAAATTTCGCGGGTCTGTATTGGTGTAACGGTACACAGAGGCACGGGAACGGTTCAATGATTTCTGAACTTCGTCAATACCAACCAAGGCCTCCGATTGTGACGATGAATCAACCGGATCTATCGCAATCTCGATCGCTTGATTTACTTGCTCAACACCAGATTCAACCGACCGAGGAAACATGAGACGGGCCTAGGACAACCTGGACTCAACGGACGGTAGCAGTCGAGACTCACGGCGCCCAGTGCTTTTCGGGCGAATCAGACACTTCAATGATCGACCCCCTGACGGACCGGTGATAGCTTTTCGGCTCATTTTTTAAACGAACCATGCGCGTCTCCCGCCTGATGCTGGTGACGCTCCGAGATGTTCCCGCGGATGCCGAAATCGCATCCCATCAACTGCTTCTTCGTGGTGGTTACATCCGACGAGTTGGATCAGGGATCTATGCCTATCTGCCCTTGATGTGGAAGGTGCTGCGACGGATTACATCCATCGTTCGAGACGAAATGGATCGCGCCGGCGGATTGGAAACACTCCTGCCACAGCTGCATCCATCGGAACTATGGCAACGCAGTGGTCGCTGGCAGGGGTACACCGCTGGCGAGGGAATCATGTTCCATCTTGAAGATCGTCAGGGACGGGAACTCGGTCTGGGTCCGACCCATGAGGAGGTGATCACCAGCCTGGCGGGCGAATTGCTGCGCTCCTACAAGCAGCTGCCCGTCAACCTTTATCAGATACAAACCAAATTTCGAGATGAGATCCGCCCACGCTTTGGTCTGATGCGCGGGCGGGAATTCATCATGAAGGACGCCTACTCCTTCCACAGCAGCGAGAAGGATTTGCAGGCCACATATGTGGACATGGATCAGGCCTACAGGCGGATCTTCGAGCGCTGCGGTCTCGAGGCTGTTCCCGTTGATGCCGACAGCGGAGCCATCGGCGGGGCCGCATCGCAGGAATTCATGGTGACGGCCGAGGCTGGCGAGGATCTGATCCTGATCAGTGAAGACGGCACCTACGCGGCAAATCAGGAAAAAGCCGTGTCGCAACCGCACCCACCTGTTCCCTTGGAGGACACATCGGGCGCCGTTGTCGCCACTCCTGGTCAAACGAGCATCGAATCCCTTTGCACGGCTCAGGGTTGGCATCCATCGCAGGTGGTGAAAGTGCTGCTTCTGCTCGCCAGACTCGACAGCGGCGAGGAGCAGCCTGTTCTGGTGAGCCTTCGGGGCGATCAGGAGTTGAACGAGGTCAAGCTGGTCAATGCGGTCAGTCGTCAGTTGGAGACCAGCGTTCTTGACTGCCGACCGATCAGCGCTGACGACGTGATGCGGCAGGGGCTGCAGGACATTCCCTTCGGAGCGATCGGCCCCGACCTCCGGGACGATGTTTTAAAGCAGGCCAGCAGCTGGACCAAGAGGTTTCTCCGCTTGGTCGATCCCACGGCCAGCGATTTGAAACGCTTCATCTGCGGGGCCAATCGCCCTGATGAACATCGCAAAGGTTGCAGCTGGAGTGAGCTCGACCTGCCAGAGACCCTGCTGACGACCGATCTACGCAACGCAAGGGCTGGAGAGCCCTGTCTCCACAATCCTGAGCTGAAACTCACGGAGAAACGCGGTATCGAGGTCGGGCACATCTTCCAGCTCGGACGCAAGTACTCCAAAGCTCTGGGCAGCAGCTTCACCAACGAAGCAGGACAGCAGGAACCCTTTTGGATGGGCTGTTATGGCATCGGAATTTCCCGGCTGGCCCAGGCAGCTGTCGAGCAGCACCACGATGAGGCCGGCATCAGCTGGCCAGCGAGCATCGCTCCCTACGAAGCGATCGTCGTTGTTGCCAACATCCAGGATTCAACGCAGGCCAGCCTGGGAGAGTCGTTGTACGAATCCCTGCTCGAACAGGGCATCGATGCTCTGCTGGATGATCGCAAGGAGAGGGCTGGAGTGAAATTCAAGGACGCCGATCTAATCGGCATCCCGTGGCGAATCGTGGTCGGGCGCGATGCCGCTGAAGGAATGGTGGAACTGGTGCAGCGATCAGATCGCAGCGTGAGGAAGCTTCCCCACGCCGAAGCGCTGGAAGCGCTGTCCCTTGCCCTGCGCCCTTAAAGTCCAGCCCAGTCTTCAAATGCCCATGCTTACCGCCCTGGCGCGCCTGATCCAGCCTCTGACCAGGGCGGCCCTCGCCCTCGGACTCACGCTCTGCCTGATGCTCACCGCCTGCAGCGGCGAAGCGCAGGCGGGACTCCTCACCGGTGATTACGTCGAAGACACCATTGCCGTCTCCCGCAACCTGCGCGAGTTGATCGATCAACCCCAGGATGCCGAAGGCCACAAGCAGGCCGAGCAGGACGCCCGGACGCTGATCAACGATTACGTCTCCCGCTACAGGCCCAAGCCGAGGATCAATGGTCTGACCTCCTTCACCACCATGCAGACGGCCCTCAACTCCCTTGCGGGTCACTACGCCAGCTACGCCAACCGTCCGCTTCCTGAATCCCTCCACGACCGACTGGTCAAGGAACTCACCAAAGCTGAGCGCTCCGCCGTTCGCGGCAGCTGAGCCAGACAAAGACAGCTGAGCCAGTCAAAGATCATTTTTGACGGGAGGACACCACATCTGAGATACTCGCGGATTGTGCAGATTCGCGGCTTCGGGCCGCAGTGTCCTTGGCCAACGTTGTCGT
>CAZJLQ010000026.1:0-10101 GCA_964546675.1 uncultured Synechococcus sp. | reverse complement strand
GGTTGATGAACCACTCATCTGCCGCTGGAGGGAATTCACAACCCCACATCACCTCCCGGGTGCGTTCCCCTGACCAATCGGAGAGATCCAAACTGATCGAAGCGCCTGCAGCCGTGAAATTCCCAGCCACCAGCACGGTCATCGATTCCGTGAACCGCACGTAGGCAATCACGCCGGGATGGGAACAGGACAGGAGACGAAAGCCTCCGACTTGCAGCGCCGGCAACAGGCGGCGACACGTGAGCATGCGCCTGTGCCAATTGAGCAGGGATCCCGGCAACTGTTTCTGCACCTCCACATTCACAACCCGGTAGTCGTAACCAGGCGCCGTGATCGGGGGCAAAACGAGGAGAGGATCCGGTGCTGTTGAAAAGCCCCCATTTCGTGCGGGCGTCCATGCCATCGGCGTGCGATTCGGGTCCCGATCCCGCAAGCCAGGCCAATCACCCATTCCCAGCTCATCGCCGTAATACAGACATGGCATCCCAGGCAGGCTGTACAGCAGCCCATGCAGCAGGCGATTGGAGCGGGGATCACCGTTCAGCAGGGGGGCAAGCCGTCGATTGATGCCCCAGTTCAGCCAATGCCCCTGGCCCTGAGGAAGCCCGAGTCGGATGGTCTGGATCACCTCTTCAGGGATCAGGTGACCATCACCAAGCCAGAGCTCATCATGGTTGCGAAGCGGCATGGCCCAGCGGCAACCCTGCGTCGCAGCCTGAGCCTCCTGCAAACAGCCACCCAGAGACTGGGCATTGCCGCTGGCCACTGCGGCAAACAGATGGGCGGTGAGCGCGAAATTGAACGCACCGTGGAGCTCATCATCTGCCAGGTAAGGAGCGGCTTCTTGCACAGGCTGAATCGCCTCGCCAAGCAACAACACCTCCCGTCCGCAGACATCCACCCTCTCCCGCAGCCGTTTCAAGAAGGCATGGGTCTGGGGCAACCCCTCGCAGCGGGTCCCTTCCTCTTCGCAGAGAAAGGGCACAGCATCGAGGCGGAAACCATCGATGCCCCGGTCGAGCCAGAAGTCAACGACCTCCAGCATCGTGTCCTGCACCCAGGGATTGGCGTAATTGAGATCGGGTTGGTGACGCAGGAACCGGTGCAGGTAGTACTGCTCCGCCACCTCATCCCACTCCCAGTTGGATGACTCGAAATGACGGAACAGCACCGGCGCATCGGAATAGCGCTGGGGATCGTCACTCCAGACGTAAACATCACGTTCCGAACTTCCCTTTGGAGCCCAACGCGCCCGCTGGAACCAGGGATGGAGGTCGCTGGTGTGGTTCAGTACCAGATCGAGGATCACACGCATGCCCTGGCTGTGGGCGGCCGTGAGAAATCGATGAAAGGACGAGAGGTCACCCAGATCCGGATGGATGCCGGTGAAATCCGTGATGTCGTATCCACCATCCCGCAACGGTGACGGATAGGTCGGAGTCAGCCAGAGGGTCTTGACACCCAACCAGCGCAGATAGGGCAACCGGGCAGCCAGTCCCTTGAAATCTCCGATTCCATCACCGTTGCCATCGGAGAAGCTCCGAACGATCAGCTGATAAATAACGGTTCCTGACCACCAAGGTTGGGCAGTGGCCATCAGCCAACGACTGCTGCACCACTGCTAGACCCGTCGGGCCTTTTCGTCAGCCCCGTGACCCTGCCCACTTCCCATCTCGAGCAGATGCGTGACCAAGTCGGCTCGGGGATGACGCGCTCTGAAGGCTGGCGAAGGGAGCAGCTCAACCGCCTTGGAAAGCTCATCACCGACCATGAGCAGGAGGTTCTGGCAGCTCTATCAGACGACCTGGGAAAGCCGCAAACAGAGGCTTTCTTCGAACTGATCGCTCTCCGTCAGGAACTCAAACTCACCATCAAGAACCTGCGGCGTTGGATGCGGCCACGCGCTGTTCCTGTTCCTCTCGCTCAGAGGCCTGGGCAGGCCACGGTCATCCCAGAGCCACTCGGTTGCGTTCTGATCATCGGACCATGGAATCTGCCCTTTTCCCTCACGCTCCAGCCGCTGATCAGTGCTTTGGCAGCCGGCAACACCGCTGTTCTCAAACCCTCCGAACAGGCACCTTCGGTCTCCGCCCTGATCAGCCGTCTGATCCCAACCCACTTCGACAACACAGTCGTCACCGTTGTGGAGGGTGACGGAGCCGTGGCAGCCGAGCTTGTGTCCATGCCCTTCGATCACATTTTTTTCACAGGGGGCGGCAGCATCGGGCGCAAGGTTTTGGCTGGAGCAGCAGCACACCTCACACCGGTCACGCTGGAACTGGGTGGAAAAAGCCCAGCGATCGTCTTGCCGGGGGCAGATCTCAATGTGAGCGCCAGACGTTTGATCTGGGGAAAAGGGTTCAATGCCGGCCAGGCCTGCATTGCCCCCGACCACGTCATCGTTGATGAGCCGCAGCGTGGACCATTGCTGACCGCCATGGCAGAAGCACGCATGGCGATGTACGGCGCAAAGCCCCTTGAATCAGGCCAGCTGGCTCAGATCATCAATGAACGCCAGTTCAACAGGCTCGCCACGCTTCTGGAACAAGCCCAGAAGGATGGCAGGGTTCTGCTGGGTGGCGAAATCAACCCGGAGGAGCGGCGGATCGCACCCACTGTGATCGCCGTCGCTGATCGCGAGGATCCACTGATGGCCGATGAACTGTTCGGTCCACTGCTGCCATTGCTGGCCCTGAACAGTCTTGAGGAAACCCTTAGGGAGATCCGACGTGATCCGAAGCCATTAGCCCTGTATCTCTTCGGAGGAAGCTCCGTTCAGCAGGACCAGGTGCTCTCCTGCACCAGCTCAGGGGGGGTCTGCATCAACGACGTGATCATGCAGGCCGGCGTCCCGAACATGCCCTTTGGAGGGGTAGGAGCCAGCGGAATGGGCAGCTATCACGGGCAGAGTGGCTTTGACACCTTCAGCCATCAAAAATCGGTCCTCCGGCGCCCCTTCCGGTTTGATTTCAAGCTGCGTTATCCCCCCTACAAGCTCGATCTGAGCGTTCTTCGCCGCCTAGCAGGCTGAAAGCGGAAAGCCTTGGAAAGCCCCCCGCAGCCGTCGCACCGCGTACTGGCGCATCGTTGAATCCGCCTTACATTCAAACCAGCTACAGGTCAAGTATGCGTCTGCCCAGCATTGCCGCCCTTGCCCTGTCGGCTGTTCTGCCTCTATCGGCCCTTCTGCCCCTGTCGGCGCTGGCCGCCACCGTCACCGTCAGGCCTGGAGAGACACTCTCCGATATCGCTTCCCGGTACAACGTTTCCGTTGCTGCACTGATGCGACTGAACGGCATCAGCGACCCCGACCACGTTGAAATTGGAAGTCGGCTCAAGGTGCCGAATCAGGGAGGTCCAGCTGTCAAAGCCGGACGAGGACGCCACCGGGTTGCAACGGGTGAGACGCTGAGCAGCATCGCTGTGGCGTATCAGGTGAGCCCTCGTGAGCTCATGGCCATCAACGGCCTCCAGGATGCAAACCACGTTGAGATCGGACAGGTTCTGAAACTGCCGAGCACCGCAGTGATCGTTCAAGCCAAGCCCAAGCCAGTTCCCGTCAAAGCTGTTCCCGGCGCCCTGGAACACACCGTCGGGAAAGGACAAACGCTGACGCAGATCGCCAAGGCTTACAAGATTCCTCTGGCGACGCTGATCAGCATCAACGACCTCAGTGATCCGAACAACGTCAAAACCGGGACGAGGCTGTACGTGAAACCGCCTGCCACAGCTCGCGACAGCTCATCCGGTAATCCCTCCGTCAGCACAAGCACGCCAGTCAGTAAAAACAGCCCTGTCAATCAACCAACCGCCCAACCGAAACCAACGACAGCGGTCAAACCCCAACAGAAACCCCAGAAGCAGAAGCCAACGCAAACAGTGATCGCCAAAAAGGCCGATTGGCGAACCTATGGCCCGCTTCAGGTTGACTGGGCGAATTGGCAAGCAATGGACGGGAGCCACGTTGCACCGACCCTCAATGCGCAGGGCCAAGCCCTCTACCTGGCTGTGAACTGCTCCGCTGGCAAGTTGAACGCCACAGGAGCTAACGGCAACTGGAGAACCTGGACCGCCCCCCGTACCGTTTTCGAGAAAGAGCTGATGAAGGATCGTTGTCAGGCCAAGGCCTGAACATCAAGAGACATAGTCCAGTGGCCAAGGGTCATCGATATAGCGCCTGCCGCTTTCCCTGAGATACAGCCTCTGAACGCCATCGTTGCTTTCTCGAATCAGTTCGTCCTGCACCAAGCGTCTGGCCAGCCAGGTCCAGCGGTCGCTCCGGCCAGGCTCCAACGCTTCCAGACGCTCTCCCAGACGCCGAATATCCATGCCCTCCTGATCCGCCAGGTGCTGCAGAAGCGTTTGCACCTGATCCGACCAGTCACGGCGTTTCGGGTGAGCCAAACAGCGGTCACAACGACCGCAAGCCCCACTCAACTCCCCGACAGCGAGCAGGAGAGCCTGCTCACGGCACATGGCACCTTCAGCCACAGCCTCCATTCGTCGAAGCTGCTGCTGGGCCAGGTCGAGACGCATTCGCTCGTCATCGGAGGCACTGTCCCGCAGGGCGGCCTGGATCGCCCAACCGAGACTGGTTCGATCGGATGGTGAGAACAGAACCAGGCAGGACGCCGGGAGGCCATCACGGCCGGCACGTCCGGATTCCTGCAGATACCCCTCAGGGGTGGCCGGCAGATCCAGATGCAGGACCAGACCCACATCGCCCCGATCCACACCCATCCCGAACGCGACGGTGGCCACGAGGACCGGCCGCGACTGTTCCAGAAATCCGGTCAATGCCGCCTGACGATCCGCGGGATCCAATCCAGCGTGATACGGGGTTGCGGCGACCCCCGCTTCCACCAAGCGCGACGCCCAGCGTTCCACGGAGCGACGGGTCCGGGCATAGATCAAGGCGGCTCCCCGCGAGTGATCCAACGCCTGAAGGACCAACGGCATGGGGTCCTTGGGCCGACGACGCATCGTGTACAGCAGATTGTCGCGGCGGGCTGAACTGACCTGCACCAATGGGCTTCGCAGATCCAGAAGCCGGATGATGTCAGCCCGCACCCGGGGGGCTGCAGTGGCACTCAATGCCAGCATCGGGACGCCCGGGCAGAGACGACGGATCAAACCCAACCGCCGGTAATCAGGGCGGAAGTCATGCCCCCAGGCGCTGATGCAATGCGCTTCATCGACGGCCAGAGCCACCAAGCGCCCCTCAGAGGCATGGCTCTCCAGCATCTGCCGGGTCGCCTCGCCCTGCAGTCGCTCGGGGGCGAGGTAAAGGAGGCGAAGCGTTTCATCACGGAGGCGTTGGACCGCCTGCAGACGACGCTCGGGATCAAGCCCGGCATGGAGACATGCAGCGGCAATGCCCCGGCGCTGGAGCTGCATCACCTGATCTTCCATCAGTGCCACCAATGGAGAAATCACCACCACCAAACCGTTTCGGATCAGGGCCGGCAGCTGAAAACACAGGGACTTGCCGCCCCCGGTAGGCAACACCGCCAGGGCATCCCGACCAGCCAGCACGGCTTCCACCACAGGACGCTGGCCAGCCCGAAAGGTTGACCATCCGAAATGGTCTTGGAGTGACTGCTCCAGACGGTCCAAACCCACCACCAATGGTGGAGCAATGCTACTGGCCACTAGATGTGGTGTCAGGCAATCGGCGGAGGTTCGAGCTGATCCGGAGACTCCTCGACCAGCTGCAGACGCACCCGTTTTCCTCCGGCCAATTCCCCCAGGGACACCCGCATCGTTGCTCCGCTCAGACTTTGAAGGACATTCAGCACATCGCGCAGATAAGGCGTGCTGCTGCCGCTTTCAACCCAGAGTCGCTCTTGGAGACCTCCAAGCCTTCGCCAGGACGTGTGCAACTTCAGGACGGCGGATTCCAGAGCCTGAGCCTGCCCAACGGCATCAGCAAGCAGGCCAAGCGCGTCCAGTCGCAGAGCTTCCTGCATGGCCTTGTCGAGATCCAGCTCCCCTTGCTGCAGTGCACGAACCGCGACGCCTGCTTCCGTGGCTTTGGTCATCCATCGAGCCGTGCTGGTCACGTCCTTGATCCGTTCCAACTCCGGTTCGTCCCGGAGCACCTTGCGCAGATCGTCCTGCTGAGGCTCCGGCAACTTGGCCAGTTCGCGCACCAGGGGAGCCACCGCTTTGGGGGGCAGCAGATTCTCCTGCGTCCGCTGGCGAATCTCCTCAGGTAGCAGCGGGCTGGTGGCAGCCGTGAACTCATCGGTCAGACGACGCACCTGCTTGCGGGTGATCTCCTGCCCCTCATTGGCCGCCTCCGAAATCATCAACTGCACTTCCGGAACCGCCTGTGCGGTTTCCATGAAGGCTCGCTTCGAAAACTGATTCACGCTTTCTTCACCGAGCATCCCACCACCGACCAGGTCATCGGCGGATTCCGCCAGCTGAATCAACCCATAGGCACGGGTCTTGCTGATTTCTCGTTCTCGCAACCACTGCAGAAACCCAGCGCCGCGCCCCTCACCCCCGCGCTTTTCCCGATCCCGCACGGCCTTCAGGATGCGACCTCGCCAGATCTCTGTCTGCAGATCAAACCGATCACAGACGGCCCAAGCCTGCTCCAGCCTGGCCAGAAATTCCATCGTGCTGATGTCGTCGCTTTCAGGATCAGGAAGATCCAGGGACAGCAGAGGTTGTTCAGGCACCACAGAACTCGTCAACGCAATTTGGGAAGCGGAAGGGACGACATTCTGTGACGCTGTCTGCCCTGGGACTTCCTCGGGAGATACGCTCTGTTTTGCATCCCTTCATGCCTAGCGATGGCGATCACCCGCGGCGCCAAGGTGCGCATCAAGCGTCCTGAGTCCTATTGGTTTAACGAAGTCGGCACCGTGGCTTCCATCGACAAATCTGGCATCCGTTATCCCGTCGTCGTTCGCTTCGAAAAAGTGAACTACAACGGCATGCAGGGTGTCGACGGTGGCATCAACACCAACAACTTTGCAGAATCTGAACTCGATCCTGCCTGAGGCCTTTGCCTGAACTTCCTGAGGTTGAGACGGTCCGTCGAGGTTTGGCAGACCGTCTCTCTTCATTTGTGATTGCAGATCTGGAAGTCTGCAGACCACGGGCTATTGCAAGCCCTGATGATCCAAGCCGGTTCTGCGATGCCTTAAGAGGAGCAAGGCTTGGCCCCTGGAGTCGACGGGGCAAGTACCTTCTCTGCACGCTGCTACCTGATCGAGGGGTTTGGGGAGTTCATCTCCGCATGACTGGCCAGTTCCAGTGGCATGAAGAACCGGCGGAGCCCTGTCGCCACACCCGTGTTCGCATCTGGAACAACCAAGAACAGGAACTTCGCTTCGTCGATCTGCGCAGCTTCGGTGAGATGTGGTGGGTTGCTCCCGATCAGGCGATTGACACCGTTATCACAGGCCTGAAACGACTGGGCCCTGAACCCTTCAGCCCTGACTTCAGCCCGGGTTATCTCCAACGTCGTTTCAAAGGATCAGTCCGACCGATCAAAACCGCTCTCCTTGACCAGAACCTGGTGGCCGGTGTCGGAAACATCTACGCCGATGAAAGCCTGTTCGCGGCTGGCATCGAACCCTTCACCCCATCGGGGCAGCTTGCCCTCAGCCGCCTCGAGACCCTGCACCAGTGTCTGGTGGATGTTCTGAACATCAGTATTGGCGCCGGAGGAACCACCTTCAGTGATTTCAGAGATCTCGAGGGAGTGAACGGCAATTACGGGGGTCAGGCCTGGGTCTACAGACGCCATGGTGAAGCCTGTCGCCGTTGCGGCACCACCGTCCAGCGCAGAAAGCTGGCCGGACGCAGCACCCACTGGTGCAGCAGCTGTCAGACCTGACTGCCAAGAGGCAGTTGCTGAAGGGCATGCCGGTAGGGCGCGCGGAGGACTCCGAATTCGGTGATTAGGCCCGTGACCAGATGGGCTGGGGTGATATCGAAAGCTGGATTCCACACCATGGTTCCGGGCGCAGCAACTGACAGGCCCTGCACCACAGTGATCTCCTTCGAAGAGCGCTCCTCGATCGTGATCGAATCCCCATCGGGAGTGGTGCGATCAATGCTGCTGCCAGGAGCGCAGACGTAGAAGGGGATGCCATGGGCCCTTGCTGCCAGCGCAAGGTTGTAGGTTCCGATTTTGTTGGCGACATCTCCATTCGCTGCGACACGGTCACAGCCGACAAGAACGACATCCACCTCACCGCGTCGCATCAGTAAACCGCTGGCTCCATCAACAATCACCTTGCAGGGAACACCAAGGCAGCCCAGCTCCCAGGCTGAGAGTGCAGATCCCTGAAAACGAGGCCTTGTTTCGTCCAACCAAGCCTGCACGAGCACGCCCCTGGCGTGGGCTTCAGCAATGACTCCGAGGGCAGTGCCAACACCTGCAGTGGCGATGGCTCCTGTGTGGCAATGGTGCAGTGCACGACAACCCGGCGGCAAAAGCTTCACGCCGTGATCAACAAGCTGTTGGGTCAGACGGCGATCGTCCACTTCAATCGAAGACGCCATCGACTCCAAAATGGTGGCGTCCTGATCTCCTCCCCTCTTCAGCGCAGCCTGCATTCGATCCAAGGCCCAGCCCAGATTGACTGCCGTTGGTCGCGCCAGACGCAGAGCAGCAATCGCCTCGTCCAAGTTCTCTCCCGCGCGTGCAGCAAGAACGACCGCCCAAGCCGCAGCAACACCGATGGCCGGAGCTCCACGCACTGCCATCGTCACAATGGCTTGCTCAACGTCCGACCAGTCGCGCAAATGAAGGTATTGGATGTCCTGTGGCAGACAACGTTGATCCAGAAGCTTCAGGTGATCACCACACCACTCCAGGCTTGATGGCAGAGGCACAGGTCATCAGGCAACAGAACCTGTATAGAGGAGTGGAGTGAGACGATTGATTTGCCCTGCTCGACCAACAGCCGATCCGCTCTGGCTAACGCGATTCAACACTTGCATCGCCGGGGTTGGTGTGAAGGAACCGGAGGGAACTTTTGCGTTGTTGAACAACGCAAACCATTGCGGCTGTTGATGGCCCCCAGTGGAGTCGACAAGGGTTCCGTGGAACCGGCTGCTCTGATCGAAGTGAATGAGCACGGTGAAGTGATGACTGGCGAAGGCAGTGCCAGTGCTGAAACTCGGCTCCATCTGGACATCATCTGCCATACGGAAGCAGGTGCTGTTCTGCACACCCACTCAGCCAATGGCACCTATCTATCGAAACTGCATGCATCAAAACATGGCTTAACCATTGGAGGATGGGAAATGTTGAAAGGACTCGCTGGAATCACAACACATCAGGCAGAAATTCATCTACCAATTGTGAACAACAACCAAAACATGGAAAAACTCAGCGAGGCCATTCGCCCTCTTCTCAAGACAGCGCCCCATGGATTCTTGGTTGCAGGTCATGGACTTTACTGCTGGGGAAGGAACCTCATGGAAGCCAGACGCCATGTGGAAATCCATGAATTTCTACTCGAGCTTTGCTGGCGGAACCAGCTCCTGGGAGTGAACTCATGATCAAACACATTCTTCTCGATATTGAAGGCACAACATGCCCTGTCAGCTTCGTGAGCGACGTTCTCTTTCCTTACGCGAGCAAACACCTCAATGCATTCATCCAAGACAACAGCGAGCAAGAGCACTGCGCAAAGCTCATCAACGAGGCCTGGGAGGAATGGGAAAACGACACAACAGAGACAAGCCGTCAACTCTTTGAGCAACTAGACCACGAACACAACAACAAGCTTGAAAATATCTGCGTCTATCTGCAACACCTGATCAAAGTCGATCGCAAGTCAACCGCATTAAAAGATATTCAGGGGTTAATCTGGAGCGAGGGATACAAAGAAGGCCGGCTGGTATCAGAACTTTTTCCTGAAACAACAGACTGCCTGAAACAATGGTTCAAAGCAGGCATCCAATTGTCGACCTATTCCTCCGGAAGCATTGCCGCCCAAAAGCAACTGTATGAAACGACAAAAGAAGGAGATTTGAGGCTGCTTTTCAGTGGTTGGTTTGACACTCACACCGGGCCTAAAAAAGAGCGATCGAGCTATGCATTGATTGCTGAACAACTCAATGCACAAC
>CAZJLQ010000025.1:0-10299 GCA_964546675.1 uncultured Synechococcus sp. | reverse complement strand
CCCCATATCCCCGTTCATCTCGGATCAATGGGGGAAAGCGTTAAGGACCTGCTTCGTCAAATCGGCGGGTCTCCCTTTGGGCCGCTTGAGCCTGGGGATACGGTTCTCACCAATGATCCGTTCCACGGCGGTACGCACCTGCCCGACATCACGGCGATCACACCCGTGTTCTGCGGTGGACCAACGCCGAGTTTCTACGTCGCTAGTCGTGGTCACCACGTTGATGTCGGCGGCATAACTCCCGGTTCGATGCCGTCTTTTAGCTCCAACATCGAGGACGAGGGGCTGCTGTTGCGCAATGTGCTGTTTGTACGCGGCAATGCGCTCCTAAAGGCCGACTGGGAGGCTCTTTGCTCAGCTTTGCCCAATCCTCCACGCAATCCGAAGGAACTTCTGGCTGATCTGCAGGCTCAGGTGGCTGCCAATCAAGCCGGAGTGGATGGATTGCTGCGACTTGTGGGCCGTGTGGGGGAGCAGGAGGTGCGGCAACAGATGGATGCTCTCCAGCAGCAGGCCTCAGCAAGTGTCATTCGTTTGCTGGAGCGTGTTTCGGATGCGCAATTCAACGCAGATCTCGATGACGGCTCCCATCTCTCAGTGAGTCTGCGTGCGGATCGAAAACGGCAGAAGCTCTGTGTGGATTTCACCGGTACATCACACCAGCGATCCGACAATTTCAATGCACCACTTGCGGTCACCAAGGCTGCTGTTCTTTATGTCATCCGTTCCTTGCTCGATGTGGATATTCCTTTGAATGAGGGTTGTTTTGCGCCGATAGAGCTCAAGGTTCCACTGGGCTCGATGTTGAATCCGCTGCCTCCCGCAGCAGTGGTGGCAGGCAATGTGGAGGTGTCCCAGGTGCTGTGCAATCTGTTGTTTGGTGCCTTTGGTGTTCAGGCCGCCAGCCAGGGAACGATGAACAATCTCAGCTTTGGGAATCGAAGATGCCAGTACTACGAAACCGTGGCCGGGGGCGGCGGAGCGGGGAAAGGGTTCTGCGGGAGCAAGGGGTTGCAGAGCCACATGACCAATTCACGGCTCACGGATCCGGAAGTCCTGGAGGACCGCTACCCGGTGCAGCTTGAGGAATTCGCCTACCGCTCGGGCAGTGGCGGGGTTGGCCTCTGGAGTGGTGGGGATGGGTTGGTCCGAACCCTGCGTTTTCTGGAACCCATGGATGTCTCGCTGATTTGTGGATCCCGTCGTGTGGCTCCTTTTGGACTTCAGGGTGGAGATTCAGGGGCCAGCGGCCGCACTGAATTGCTGCCCAAAAAGGGAGATGTGCAGGTTCTGCCGGGATGTGTTCACTTGCAGCTACGAGCTGGTGACGCGATTCGGCTTCTCACTCCTGGTGGTGGTGGTTATGGATCACATCAGCATTAACGCTGATTGAATTTGTCGTCTTTGCTACCCAGTCTGGTGTGAGATGAATCAGAGCTGTGTCCTTCCTGCAGACTCTCCAAAGCCGGTTGCTGCGCTACGAATCACCGGCCCAACGTGATCAGGAGGTGTATTTCTCCTGTGCACGCAATCTGGCGAGAGCACAATTTCAGCTGGGCGACGATGAGCTGTCCAGAAGACTTTGGCAGGATGTGGGCGACCGTGAATTGGATGTGGAACGTGTGCTGAATTTGATGTATGGCTGCTGGTTCCAAGATGAGTTTCAAGCCATGCAGGAAACCGATCGCGACTACCTAAACAAGATGAAGAAGTTCAGCGACTCAACACCTGGCATCTTTGAACATTGCTAAGCAGCTCGTTGCAAATTAATGCCATCCTGCCGCGCTGGATCGTGGACCACCAATCGATGGTGAGATGGTGAATTGAAGGCATCAATATTTTGTACGCAGGATTTGAAGACATCACAGTAATTGTTGAGAGGTAAACCGTAATTAATTGAAGATGATTAAATCTTGATAGCTGTACTCACGCGGCAAAACGATTCAGTGTTTTCAGATCCGCTAGTTCATTGCGCCATTGCTGGGCCCAATGATCTTGGCTGCGTTGATATAACTCGTTTAGTTCATCAACGGCGTTGTTACGGAAGTCGATTCTTAGATCGAGCAATGGAAATGCAGACTCACCACTGATTTGAATCGCTGCTGAGGTGGCTCGTTCGGAGCGATGATCTCCCCCAGCATGCTCTCCGGCCAAAAGGGCTTTCATCAGGCGGCGTCCAAGTTTCCAGGAGGGATCAGAGTCAAGAAAGGTTTGGTGCATGCGTTCGAGTACGACATTGTTAACGAGACAATTTCCAGCAACAGACAGATTCTGATCGCAGAGATGGTTGGCCCAGCCTGTGCAGTCTTGTCCGGTCCATCCGCTGGTTCGTCCTGTTGCATCAATGAGATGAAACTGTCGCCGTTCACGATCCTGATCATCGGCCAAAAGACTTGTTAATACTGATTCGGCATTGTCTCCATTTTCGAGGCGCTCTAATCCACAAATCCCAAGATAAGGATTGGTGTGAGCTTGGGTGGCCACAGCTCCGATCCCTGAGCGAATGTGCGGCACGGTTGAGCCCACCGCCAGATGAACACTGGCAACAGCAACTCCAAAACGCCCGTTTTTTGGGTCTTTCGCCAGGATCGAATAGGTCATAATATTCGATCCAAATGCAGTAAAGAGTTCAGAAGAACATTGGTGCCATCAATACAATGATTAGGCTCTGTGAATTCTTTAGCCGAATGGCTCAAGCCATCACGGCTCGGCACAAAAATCATCCCCATGGGCCAGCGACGGCCCATTTCCTGTGCGTCATGACTGGCCCGGCTTGGTAGGTCAGATGTTGGCAAGCCAAGAGCATCAGCGGAGGCTCGAATTGCCGTCTGGACAGTTTCGTGTGCTGGCGTGGGTTCAACTTTGAACTGTGGATCGAGAGAGATTGCGCAACCGGATGTCTCACCAATCCGTTCGAGCAAGTTCATCAACGTTTCTGTGAGCTCGTCAAGGACTCCCGGGTCGAGATCACGTAAATCAACGGTGAGTTCAGCTGAACCCGGGACGACGTTGGCGGCATTGGGTGCAATTTGAATCCGCCCCACTGTTGCGACAGGGTCACCAGGATGGTTCAACGCCATGGTCTGGACGCCAAGGATCACCTGGGCAGCGGCAGCCAGGGCATCGCAACGTGCCGACATCGGTGTCGTTCCGGCATGGTTGGCTTGCCCTTCGATGCTGATCGTGAACCGTCGTTGTCCCACAACACCGTCCACGACACCGATCACATCGTTTCTGCTCTGCAAAACGGCACCCTGTTCAACATGCAACTCCAGGAAGGCAGCAAGTGCTTCATCTGAGCGCCGTGCAGAGGCAAGCTCAGACCATTGGCCGCCAAGTTTCTCCAGGTTGGTCTGAATTGGAGTGCGGCTGCTGGTGACGAATTCCGCAGGATCGGATGAGGCTGTTCCTGCCATTCCCTTGCAGCCGATCATGGTTGACTCCTCGTCGGCAAACACCACAACTTCAAGGGGATGGCGCAATTTCAGACCGCGATCTTTCACGGTCATCGCCACTTCCAATCCAGCCAGAACGCCGAGCACACCATCAAAACGACCACCGGTTGGCACCGTGTCGAGATGGGAGCCCGTCATGAGTGCCGGTAATCCTGCATCGGAGCCCTCAAGCCGTCCAATCAGGTTTCCAGCGGAATCAATCCGTACGGCCAAGCCGCTCTGCCGCATCCATGCCGCCACGCGTTCCCGCCCCAAAAGGTCGTTTTCGCTGAATCCTCGACGGGAAACACTGCCATCGGGTTGGGCGCCAATCCCAGCCATCTCATCGAGACACTGGATCAGTCGTGAACCGTTGATTGTGTAAGTTCCAAGCGCTGACTGAGTGTTTGTAGAGCGTTTCAGTTCAGTCAGCTGGGCAGGCAATGATTCGTTCCTACAGGAGTATCAAGCAAATCTCGCCTGGAAACCCCAGGGGACTGGTATCAAAGACGACTTTTTTGATGCTCGAAGGAAATTTTCGCTCGTTTCAGGCCTTGACCGGCACTTTCCAGTTCAAGTCCTCGGCCATCCGTTGCGCCTGAGCGGGCACGTCGTTTTCAACGAACAGGCGATGCAACATCTGAACACCCAATAGATGATTGATCAGAGCGTCCATCTGCACACGATCTGCATCGGATGTGTTTGGGTCTTCATGGCGTTCGAACAGGTCTTTCACCCCAGCCTTGTCAAGAAGACCGGCTTCCTCAATCGAGGCATCGCTGAGGTAGTCAGCGGCGAGCCCTTTCATTTGCTCCCATTTCTCAGGCTCGGTGTGAGCTGGTGGAGCCATGAAGGCAAATTTTTCGCGCTGGTAGAGCACCTCAGGCAGCAGACCTGCCATGGCTTCCCTGAGCACATATTTTTCGGTTTTGCCCTTGATCCTCAGCTCCGGGGGCACCTGGACCGCGACGGCCGCAAGATGATGATCCAGGAAGGCAGGCCTGGCCTCCATTGAATTCGCCATATCGACGCGGTCCCCTCCCCAGGTCAGGATCTGCCCCTCCAGCATGGTTTTGATCCAGACGTACTGAGCTTTGTCCAGCGCATGGCGGCCTTCGAGCTGATCGCGATCCAGTTGCTCTGCGATGGCCCTCCCTGGTGAATAATCCCCCAGGCTGTCTCGATGCGATTGCGCCATGAGAGCCGGCACTTCTGGCGCACAGGCCAGCCATGGCTGCAGGCAACTCGGTGTGAAGCCAACCACGGATGCGATATCCGGATCGCTCACCTCATCGGCTGCAAGCATGGCTCCCTGCACAAGAGCGTTGGACTGTTGAAGGAGTTCTTCCCATGCTGCGCGATCTTTCAATGGCATGTCATCCAAGCCGTGCAGGAACATGTCACGTCGAAAGGCTGGATAACCTCCGAACAGTTCATCGGAACCTTCGCCAGTCATCACAACTTTGTAGTCAACAGCATTGACATGGCGACTCATTAAGTATTTGGCAACGGCAAGGGTGTTGTAAATCGTGCGCTCCGCATGCCAGATCGTTTGCTCCATATGTCCATACAGCTCCTGTCCGGATAAACGCATCACATCCTGTTGAGCACCGGTGGCATCCGCCATCTCCTTGGCAATCGGTGATTCGTCATAGCGTTTGTCGTCAAAGCCAATCGTGAAGGCTTTGACTGGACTCTGACTCACAGCGGAGGCAAGTCCCAGGATGGAGCAACTGTCGATTCCACCAGATAAGTAACAGCCAACGGGTACATCTGCCACCATCCTCAACTCAACGGCCTCGAGCAGAGCCTTTCGTATTGCAGCAATATGATGCTCTTCGTTAAGGCTTTGATTGCGTTCTTCCTGCCTTGGGAAATCTACATCCCAATATTTCCATTCTGAAACTTCTAGTTTGTCGTTTGTACGCTGCACTTTAACTACATGTCCAGGCTTAACTTGATGAACTCCCTCAAAAGCGGTGGTGCCAGGCACCATGGTTTGCATTAATTGATGGAATAATCCTGCTGATGTAAAGCGGCGCTTAACAGCAGGATGTGCAAATAGAACCTTTAATTCTGAGCCGAAAACCAAGCCATCCTCTGTCAAAGACCAATATTGGGGTTTGATCCCAAAACGGTCGCGTACAAGATATAAGCAATCCTGGTCTCGATCGAATAAAGCGAATGCAAATTCTCCTCGAAGCAGTGGCAGAGTTTTCTGTAGACCTTGCCTCTGATACAGCCTCAGCAGGATTTCAGAATCACTCTTGGTGTTGAATTTCACCCCACAGGCTGTGAGGTCGGCCCTGATGCGCTGGAAATCGTAAAACTCACCGTTGTGGGCCATAAGAATGTCCCCGTCATCAGTCCGAAAAGGTTGCCGCGCTCGGTTTCCCTCAAGATCAATGATCGACAGACGAGCATGGCAAAAGCCGACACCACTTTCATCGAGGGTTTCGACTCCGAATCCATCCGGCCCCCTGTGAGCCTGAATGGCAGCCATGTTCACCAACAGTTGGGGATCGATGCCCTGGTCTGGCCGTGTTCTGAAAATTCCTCCGATACCGCACATGATTCTTCCCTCAGATCACATCCATGACACGATCGGCCCTGTCCACCATGCAGGTGAGCAAAGCCATCCTCAAGAAAACAGCGCCACGGGCCTGACTGAAATACCAATTGTGAGGCGTGTCATCCAGACAAGTGCTCAATTCCGCTCCCCGAGCCAATGGATGCAGAACAATGGATTCTTCCTTGAAAGGGAGATCACGGGTTAATCGGAAACGGTTGCCATGAACTTCGTACGTGTCTCCAACCCAGGCGATGGTGTTGATGTAGGTGACATCCAATTCGGGGATCTCGGCATGGAGATCATCGCTGACTCGAATGATCAATCCAGCGCGTTCCAGCTGTTCTCTTTCACCATCATCAAATAAACTTTCTTCTGGATCCATTTCTGGATCATGAATAACCACCACCTCTTTAATAATTCCAGGAAATTTTGAGATGATGCGTAGCAGTGAACGCAGCGTGCGCATGCGTGAGGGCACACCAATGATGCCAAGTCGGATCTGATCAGCGGGATCGACATCCGGCAACGCCAATCGTGGCCGCCACTTCATGATGGTGTAGAGATCGGCCATGGCTTGGGTGGGGTGCTCATCGATGCCATTGCCTGCATTGATGATCGGGATTCTCAATGACGTCGACATCTTGTAGACAGCGTCTGGATCGCTGTCACGGAGAACAACACAATCTCCGTAGTTGTTAAACATATGAGCGACATCTTCTAGCGTTTCTCCCTTTGCTAACCCGGTTGTACTGCGGTCTGTGATGTTGATCGAATCACCACCCAGCCTGTGCCAGGCACTGTCAAATGACAGCCTGGTTCGGGTGCTTGGTTCGTAAAAGGCGTTGATCAAGATCTTCCCGGTGAGGGGAGTGTTGTGTCTGATGTACCGACTTGGATTGCTTTCATATTTGGCGGCAAGTCGAAACAGCTGCAAAAGCGTTTCAGGACGAAACGGCATGATCGAGACGACATGCTGATCGACGAGGTCCAGCAGGGCTTCGCCATGTTCTTCGATCGTTCCGAGCAGAAGCTGCGGTTGGTTGTGACCGAAAACGTCCGGACCCAAGGGTGCAAATCGAATGGGCGAGCTGTCCCGTTCGAGCACACAGGTTTGGCTTTCGAGCATAAGCATTCCCCACGGTCAGATTGAACACGTGGCTCAACCTGTCGATGAGGGGACGAAACGATGTCTATTCACCGTTAATCAATGCTGAAGGCCACGTCCACTGTTTGTGGCCTTCTTTACCAAATTCAAGGATTGTTTGTGTCGTGCTACTACGTTTTCGTGGCTGTATGTTCGCAGCAAACAGTTTTTGCGGCTAGCGGGTTCCCTTCACCACACCCGTCCATTGCGGACTTCCACCCACCAGATCAGCAACAACGTGAGCACCGCTGTCGCCAGGATGATCTGGCTTCCGTTGATGATCCAAGCAAAGAGGCTCGCATTGGCGATCCAGCTCATTGCGAAAGGGTTCATGTCGTTACCTCTTCGTTCAGTTGCGTCCATGCATAGGACTCTGGCTGCAACAGGCTCCAACCAGCCATGACTGCCGCTGATACCGCCGCTGAAAAGATGGCAGCGCTGTAGTCAGCGATCAGCACGTAGGCGATGATCCCTGCGGCACTGCCTGTCACCATTGCAGCGATCGCTCCATAGCGATTCGCAGATCTCCAGTAGAGGCCGCACGCCACTGGCCAGATTGTTGATGCCACAAGCGCTCCGGTGAAGAACAGAACGGAGCGAAGTGAATCCAAGCGTGGCCACGACAACGCGAGGGTTGCAACAGCTAGGCCGATCACAATTCCCCGTGTGGCCAGCTTCAACTGTGCATCTGTCGCTGTTGGCTTGATCAGGCCAAGAAACACATCTTCAGCCAGCAGATCGGCTGTTGAGGCCAGGAGTGAATCCAGGGTTGAGGTGAGAGACGCAAACACCACAACAAAAACAAGCGCTGCGCCGCCCGCTCCCAACAGATCGGCTGCCATCACGGGAAACACCATGTTCACCTGTTCCAGTTCGAGATTTCTGGCCAGTGCGACCAAGCCGATCGAGCCGGTCACCAGAGGCACACTCATCCAGGCGAGTCCTCCAAGCACGAACGATGGCATCACGACGGACTGACGGCTGGCGAAGACGCGTGACCACCAGATGTTGTTGTGAAACACCTCTCCCATGGAGAGGAGCGCACCGTTCCAGGCGATCAACAGGCCGGCTGGTAGCAGTAAATCGAGCCGTTCGGGATGACTTTCCACGAGACGGCTGTGAACAAGATCGATGGGAAATTGTCGAAAGGCCAGCACGGCAACAAGCACCAGCAATCCCATGATCAGAAGGGACTGGATGAAATCAGTGCCAATGACTGCACGCATTCCGCCATAGAGCGTGTAAACGGTTGACACGCCGATCACCACCACCATGCCCAGCCGGTAATCAAAGCCAGAGAGTGCCTCCAGCAGGATGCCCGCACCCATGGCCTGGGTCATGAGGAAGCCAAGCGTGTAAAGGGCTGTGATCACCATGAACACCACCCAGGCAAGACGCCCATAGCGCAATCTGATGAAATCACCGCTCGTGCGCCCTTTTGGCATCAATTGCTTGATGCGTAGCGCCAGCGGTGCAAAGAGGATCAAACCGAGCCCTGCCAGGGCATAGCTAAACATTCCCCAGAGTCCGTTTCGATAACCAAACTCAGGGGCCAGCAGGGTTGTGTTCCCTGTCACCCATGAGGCCATCAGCGTCGCTGTGCTCAGGGATAAACCAATATTTCGCCCGGCGAGCATGAAATCGTCTGCACCGCCATCTCCTTTTTTTCCCCAGGCGATGCCCAAGGCGATCCAAAGAACGGAAAAAATCACAACCAGAATCCAGGCAATTCCGGGTGCCAGGAACGGTGTTGTTGCAAACAGCATCAAGACTCAGCTCCGTTCTGTTGCGTTGCTGCGTTGCGTCGTTCGGTGCCCCTGGAGGATCATTACTGCCGTTGCAGCGGTGACCAGAGCACCTGCAGCAAAGACAGCCCCTGCCCATAAGGTTTCACTCATCCCGCAAGCTCCGTTTGAGAGGATGCTTCACACCTTGCCATCCCACTGTTCAGGCGCTTCTTATCTCGTGGCAACGCCGAAGCTTCTGTGAACGTTGAACCGGCTTTGGGCTATTTGACTACGAGATACGTTCATGTTGGAGATGCGTAATCGAAATCACGAATTTTTTCCCACGCTTCATGTGGTGTTTCTGCGTAATCAAAGAGATTGAGATGCTCGTCTGTGATTAATCCTGAATCTGCCAGGAAATCAAAGTCAATTAATTGAGACCAATAACTCCGACCAAACAAGATAATGGGCATGTTGCGTTTCATGTTGGTTTGCCGCAGGGTGAGCACTTCAAACAATTCATCCAATGTTCCAAACCCTCCTGGGAAGAGGACAGCTGCTGCTGAACGCATAACAAAGTGGAATTTTCGCAGCGAAAAATAATTAAACTGGAAGCACAATTCTGGCGTGATGTATGGGTTTGGATGCTGTTCTCCTGGTAGTGTGATATTTAACCCGATTGATTGAGCACCGACATCAAAAGCTCCACGGTTTGCTGCTTCCATGATGCCTGGTCCCCCACCTGTCACGATCACGTGCCTTCGACCATCTGCTGACGAATTGGACGAAACAAGTTGTGCAAATTCCCTTGCGGCGTCGTAGTAAGGGGAGAGCTTTAAAAGTCGTTGAGCTCGTTGGAAATTTCGTTTTAAAGTTGCATTGTTCGGATTCTCTTGAAGTTTAGTTTTCGCAAGGTTGAGATTATTGATTGCACTGTTCTTTTCTATGACATGGACTCCGCCAAAGACAATGACAGTGGAGTTGATCTGATGTTGCTCTAAGATCAATTGTGGTTTTGTGATCTCAAGAAGCATTCGAACACCTCGCATCGAATCTGATTCCAGGAGGCTTTGGTCCTGATGGGCCAGCTGATAAGCCTGAGACTTTAATAACGCTGCCAAGTTATTGTCCACCAATTGATTATTTTCACTGAGAAATTGTTCGGGTCCATGCTCGCTTTTGACTCCCATTACAGATCAGCTCCCAATTGAAAGTATCTAAGAAGAGAAATAAATCTCTTTTCGACACGACGGTCAAAACGTTACAAATGAGCATTGATTGGGTCGCTAAGATCAAGAAAAATATCTCACTCGCTTCAATTTTTTGAGGACAGCATAAAATGAGCTCACGATTCTTAGCAGCTGTCGAAACAACCTAAGTCTTTCGTGATTGTTTGAGCCCAACGAGTCGATAAGTGTTGAT
>CAZJLQ010000024.1:0-10552 GCA_964546675.1 uncultured Synechococcus sp. | reverse complement strand
GACCCTGGCAGAGGGAGGCGCCACAGTCCTTGTCATTGAAGCCGGGCCTGATCTCTCCAGTACGCAAGCCATGGGCTCCGCGCCGGCCAACATGCTGCGTCGCATCGCAGGCATCAGCAGCGGCCGCCATCGACGCCAGGCCCAGCATCCCGGCTATTGGAAGGCCAATCCGCGCCTGTACATCAATGAGCAGCAGCACCCTTACGACCATCCCCCAGATCGCCCCTTCCTCTGGACCCGCGGCTGGCAGGTGGGCGGCCGCAGCCTCACCTGGGGCGGCATCACGCTCCGCCTCTCGGATCAGGATTTCGCAGGGGTCGAGGTGGAGGGGGAGTGGGCCAGTTGGCCGATTCGCTCCTCAGATCTGAACGCGCACTACTCCTTTTTGGAGCGTTTCCTCGCCATCCATGGCTCTCCGGATGGGCTCGAGCAGCTGCCGGATGGCGAGGGCACCGATCCGTTGCCGTTCACCGAAGCCGAATCTCAATTCGCCGCGGCCGTTCGGGAACGTCTTGGCTTCCCGTCGATTCATTCCAGAGGATTCGCACCCCACAACCCTGCGCAGGACGGCCCTTGGCCGCGATCGAGCAGTCGTGGCAGCACATTGCCCCGCGCTCTGGCCACTGGGCGTGTCTCCCTGCTCAGCGATCAGATGGTCGATCGTCTCACCATGTCCGCTGATGCTGCCCGTGCGACGGGTGTGATCACGGTTGACCAGACAAGCGGCAGTCGCCACTGCTTCGAGGCTGATCGGATTGTGATTTGCGCGTCGACGATTCAGTCTCTGGCGCTTCTGCTGCGGTCCAGGGAGGATCAACAGTCCGGTGGATTGATCGATCCATCCGGAAGGCTCGGTACCCGGTTGATGGATCATGTCTCCACCAGTCAGTTCTTTTCACTGGCGGTGGCCCCTGATCAGCCGCAACCGGCCCTGAGTGGTGCTGGAAGTTTCTTTTTTCCCTTTGGTCGAGTGCTGGATTCTCCAGACTTCCAGGGCGGTTACGGACTCTGGGGGGGGATCAGCCGTTTTGATCCGCCGTCATGGCTGAAGCGCGATCCATCGAGCAGCACAGGGTTCTTGATCGGTCATGGAGAGGTGCTCCCCCGTGCAGAGAACCGCGTTCGTTTAAGCAGTCGGGTCGATCGATGGGGACTCGCTGTGCCCCATATCGCCTGTGGCTGGGGAGAGAACGAACTGGCGATGGTGCGTCATATGCGTCGCACCATGCATGAATGCATTGATGCTGCAGGTGGTCGAGCCCTCCCGATCAAGGATTTGTTCCATCTCCCCTTAATCGAGCCTTTTCTGGAGGGAGCTGTCGCTCTGGCCGCTGGTGCAGCTCCACCTGGTTATTACATCCATGAATTGGGGGGTGCTCCGATGGGCTCCTCTGAACTTTCGAGTGTTCTCGACCCCTACAACCGACTCTGGCGAGCTCCAAATGTGCTGGTGGTTGATGGAGCCTGCTGGCCGACATCAGCCTGGCAAAGTCCAACCTTGACAATGATGGCGGTGACCCGGCGGGCTTGTCAGATCGCTCTCAGTTCTCCGGCCGAATGAAGAGATCGTCGAGATAGCGATCTGTAACGGCGCGTTCTCCGCAGCCGTTTTGAAACAGGAAATGGGCCAGGGCTGAACTCATCACCCGGTACTGGTCCCAGTTGGGATGGTTGCCGATGAACTCCTTCATTCCGCGGTACAGAACCTCCGGAATTTCGGCCTCAAGGCTGACGTAGGCAGGTGTGCAATCGCCTTGCGTGGGGACCCCCATGTCATGGCATCGCTCCAAGTGATTTCGATCCATCAGCGGCTTGGCGTAACCCGATCCCTCACCAAGCAAGCCACAGAAGTAGGGGGCACGTCAAAGCGGCCAGATTCTGAGCCCCTGTTGAATTCTTGATCTGAGACTCGTTGCGCTGCAATGGCTTTTCATGCCAAGCCGCAACCTTCGCTTGCGTTTGGGTTAACACCCTGAAGCCTGTCAAGGGGTTTGTCAGGGATGGCCCGATCTTCACAAGTTCACGTCTTGAGGGGAGGGGTTGATCGAGGCGTTGTGGAAAAGGTGCACGGGCCTGTGGAAAACGATCTGAAAACCCCAGAGGTGATCCAGTGATAAACAAATCTGATCAGAGGGGAGTCCCATGGGTCCGGGCCAAGACCGGGAGCCGTCGCAGGGCGAGATCGATTGATTCTCTTAAGGCTTTTGAGGGAGATCTGACGAGCCGAGTGTCGAGGGGCCGAGCGGATGGTCTGCGTGTGGATAGGGAGGATGGTGGTGGCCATGCCCGTGGCTATGGCCATGCTCGTGGCTGTGCTGGTGGAGATGGCCGGCGGCCATGCCGTCGGGCTGGCAGGCGCCAGTGCACTCCAGTTCACAGAGGGTGCAGCTTTCGGCCAAGCCTTCCACGTGGTGATGATGGCTTTCCTGCACGCGTCCGACGTCCTGTTCGAACCCGAGCACCTGGGCTCTGTACTTGCACAGGGAACAGTTCATCGCGGTATCGCCTCGCAAGACGTCCTCAACCCGTTCGCGGAAGGTGTCCACCACCAGCGGATGGTCTCCCAGGTATCCGGCTGAGAGGAACTCCACCTCCGGATGATCGTCGGCGACGCGCTGCGTGTGTTGGCGAATCCGGCTCACCAGAACCCCTGAGAACAGGAAGTAAGGAACAACCACGATCCGCCGGAAACCAAGGCGGATCACATAGCGAAGACCGGGCTCAACCAGCGGGAATGTCACCCCCGAATACACCGTTTCACCCCATCCGAACCCGAAACCCTCCACGAGCATCCGCGTCACCTTGGCAACGTTGGAATTGGCATCGGGATCCGATGAACCACGACCCACCACCACCAAAAGCGTTTCAGCCGTTGGCACGTCGTCATTGGCCCGGCTGAGTGCTTCCCGCACCCGGGCTCCTGCTGCGGCCACCATCAATCGGTCGATGCCCAGTTCCCGGCCGTAATCAATCGTCAGGCCCGTTTCAGCGGTGTAGGTGTTCAGAACGGAAGGGATGTCGTTCTTGGCATGCCCAGCAGCGAACAACATGGCTGGGATCGCCAGAACACGGGTCACTCCCTTGGCGCGAAGCGCATCGAGACCATCCCTCAGGATCGGCTGGGCAAACTCCAGGTAGCCGTGTTCCACCGGCAGAGGTTTCAGCCTCGGCCGGAGCGAGTCCACCATCTGGGCGAACTCTTCCACCGCAAGACGGTTTCGGCTGCCGTGGCCGCAGATCAGAACACCGAGGCGGTCATCGGGGCAATCCGTGCTGAATGCTGCCAAAGGGGTGTGTTCGCTGATCGAATGGTCAGACCCTATTCGGCGAGCTGGTATTGGCTGCACCATGGCTGACCTGTTGAATCCTCTTGCCGCGGATGCTGCCGCTGCAGGCCTGATCACTCCCACACCAGACACTTTGAGTGCACTGTTACGTCAGTGGAGTGGACCGAAACCTCTTCTGGTTTGCGGTGGTGGCACCACAACACGCTGCGCAGCGCCAGGCCACTGGACCCTGGACATGCGGCCAGGCTTTGACGCGCTGGAGTTGGGCGAGCAGGGCGCCATCCGGATCGGTGCAGGGTGTCGCATGAGCTCTGTTCTGGACCATCTCGCCACCAGAGGCCGCACCGTTGGGGCGGGACTGTCCTCTCTTCCTGGGATGGGTTTTGTGCTGACTGGAGGTATCGGTCCACTGAGCCGCAACCATGGCCTTGCGATTGATCAGCTGACCCGGATTGAGGGGGTGTGGGGAAGCGGGGAGCCCTTCAACCTCAGTCCATCGGTTGATGGACGATGGAGAGGACTCTGTGGAGCAGCACCGTTTCTTGCCGTTGTCACCCATGTGACCCTGGCCACATGGCCCCTGGCAGACCTCTGGATTCGTCAGGACACGATTGCAGCCTCGGATTTACCCGTCTGGATCGCTGAAGCGGAAGCCTGGCCTGAGAATCGATCACTGCAGTGGGCTTGGCGAAACAACGCCAGCATTGATCTGCTGCAGGTGTCGGAGGCGCCATTTCAGGGCAGCCAGGCGATTCAGGGTTTGCATCAGTTGGCTCCCCTCGGCGGTCAGCCCGCCAACGGCAGCCGCATCCACAGCGAGGTGCTGGGCTTGCTCGGACCCGCTGCAGCGCCCCGATGGCGTGAGGTGTTGCCACAACTGATTGCTCTGATGGTTGAGCGCCCCCATCCCTCCTGCAGCTTGGCTGGCCAGCAGCTCGGTGGTCAGACGGGTCGGGTTCCATGGCAGGCCAGTGCCTTCATTCATCGCGATGCCGTCTGGAAGCCATGGATCACAGCCGCGTGGGCTGCCGGCGATGCTGATCAGCGGCAACGCAGCCTTGACTGGCTTGAGAAGGTCTGGACGCTCTTATCCCCCATCTGTCCGGGTGTGCACCTGGCCCAGCTGCATGAACATCTGTCCTGGCACAAGACCGTCCTTCAGCAGGCTTTCGGGACGTATCTGCCTGAATTGCGAGCTCTGAAACAGGAGCTGGACCCAGCAGGCAACCTTCCCGCCCTCTGATCTACGGTCGCCGCTGCCCGCGACGCGCCGTCATGGCCAAACGGTCCAGTCCATCGTTGTTGAACCAATGGTTCTCCAGCCCCACCAAGGACCTCCTGTCTGGTCTGGTTGTGGCGTTCGCGATGATTCCTGAGGCGATTGCGTTCTCAGGCATCGCTGGGGTGGACCCCAAAGTGGGATTGTTCGGTGCGTTTTGCCTGTCCCTCACCATTGCTGTGGTGGGAGGTCGGATGGCGATGATCACCTCCGCTACGGGGTCAACCGCCCTGCTGATGACAGGTCTGGTCGCGGCAGGTGAAGCGAAGGGTGCCGGCCTGGGGGTTCAGTACCTCATGGTGGCGGGCCTGGTGACGGGTGTTCTGCAGATCCTGTGGGGCTGGCTGCGCCTGGCCTATCAGATGCGTTTCGTTCCCCAGGGAGTGCTGAGCGGGTTCGTCAATGCGCTGGCGCTGCTGATCTTTCAGGCGCAGTTGCCCCAGCTGGGCCTCAACCTGCACGCCGGGGATGGCAGCCATGGGGCCGATCTTCTTCCCCACGGCGCTCAGATCCCCATCGTCTGGGGGTTGGTGCTGCTGGGGTTGGTGATCATTTATGGGCTGCCGCGGCTCACCAAGGTCGTGCCATCTCAGCTCGTGGCGATCGTCGTGCTCACGTTGATCAGTGTGGGATTCAGTTTTGACATCCCCACGGTGAGCAGCCTTGGCACCCTGCCTGGGGGATTGCCAACGTTCAGCCTCCCGTTCGGCCCTGCAGGGGTGCCATTCAACCTCGACACCCTTGGCATGGTGTTGCCCACTGCCATGGCCATTTCCCTGGTGGGGCTGATGGAGACGTTCCTCACCCAGGACATCCTGGATGACAAGACGGACACCACCACCAACAAAAACGTTGAGGCCCGAGGTCAGGGCCTGGCCAACATCGTGTCCTCCCTGTTTGGCGGCATGGCGGGCTGCGCTCTGGTGGGGCAATCGGTGATGAACGTGGATAACGGTGGCCGGACCCGCCTCTCCACGTTTTTTTCAGGCGTCAGCCTCCTGGCGATGATCCTGCTTGCCGGTGCCTGGCTCAAGCAGATCCCGATGGCAGCCCTTGTGGCCGTCATGATCAGCATCGCCATCAGCACCGCAGACATCAATGGACTGCGGAATCTGCGCCGCATTCCCAAGAGCGACACCTCCGTGATGCTGATGACCTTTGCCGTCACCATGCTCACCACTCCCCATAACTTGGCCCTCGGTGTACTGGCCGGTGTGGCCTTGGCCGGGATCCTGTTCAGCCGAAAAGTCGCGAAGGTGATTCAGGTGGAAACCATTGATCCCAATGAGGACGAACGGTTGTATCGCGTCACCGGTCAGCTCTTCTTTGTCAGCAAGGTGTACTTCGTCCAAGGGTTTGATCTGCATGACCATCCGCAGCGGATCACGATTGACATGTCCGGTGCCCACATCTGGGATCAGAGCGGTGTCGCTGCCCTTGATCAAGTGATGCGCAAGTTCCGCCTGGGAGGGTCGCTTGTGGAACTCGTCGGTCTGAATGAAGAAAGTCTCGATTTGTTCGAGCGCATCGGCGGCCAGGAAACCGCCCATGCCTGACAGGTTCAGTCAGCGCTTGGGCGGCATGGTTGGGTTGTAAAGCAACGCCAGGCAAACGGTCAGGTCATCGCGCATGCCATTGAGGCGCTTCTCTATTTGCTGATCATCAGGATTGAGTTGTACGTAGCGCAGTGTGACGTCGTTCCCAATGCTCATTAGAAGGCAAAGGGTCTCGAGATCACCGCTGTCTGAGGCTCGATGTTTGGCTCCGTCCAACAGAACTTTGAGAAGAGCCATTTTGTTGTTGTAAGCCTGACGATCCCCCTCCTGCCAGGCCTGGGCTGGAGAAAGGGTGGTTAGGGCTGTGAAGAGCAGACCCGCGAGCGTCGCGGCGATCGACATTAACGATCGATTCAAATTCGTCAGAGATTAGGGATGTTGTCCTGGGCTTTTCAGGATCTGGGAAAATCCCAGTCGATCTGTACCAGATGCATGCGCTTTTGCCGACATTTCAGCTTGTTCGGGGCCCTTGGCGTGCTGGTCACCCTGCTTGGAAGCTGCGCAAGCCTCGGAACCACAGACACCTCGAGGCTGGATCTCGTCAAGCAGCGCGGTGAATTGTTCTGCGGCGTCAGCGGCAAGATTCCAGGGTTCAGTTTTCTGAGTCCGGAGGGCACCTACACAGGCCTGGATGTGGACATCTGCCGCGCGATGGCCGCGGCCTTTGTTGGTGATGCCGAGAAGGTGCAATACCGCCCGTTGACCGCTCCGGAGCGCTTCACAGCCCTGCGTTCCGGAGAGATCGATCTGCTCTCACGCAACACCACCCAGACCCTGAGCCGTGATGCAGCGGGAGGCAACGGAATCAGCTTCGCTCCCGTGGTTTTTCACGACGGCCAGGGATTGATGGTTCCCAAAGATAGTGGCGTGCAGTCCCTTCAGGACTTGAGCGGCAAGGCGATCTGCGTGGGTTCCGGCACCACCACTGAGCAGAACCTCAATGACGCATTCGCGGCTGTGGGGCTGCCCTACACCCCGATCAAATATCAAGATCTCAACCAGGTGGTGGGGGGCTACCTCCAGGGTCGATGCGCGGCAATGACCTCTGATCGTTCTCAACTGGCGGCGGCCCGGTCTGGATTTGCAGAGCCTGAAGAGCACGTGATCCTGGCTGATCGCTTGAGCAAGGAGCCCTTGGCACCCGGTGTGGTGGGCGGCGATCAGCAGATGGCCGATGCGATGACCTGGGTGGTGTATGCCCTAATCGAGGCGGAGGAACGGGGCATCACCCAGGCAAATGTTGACGCCATGGTGAAGAAGGCGGAAGCGGATCCCAGCCAGGCGGCGTTGCGGAGGTTCCTCGGCGTGGATGGTGACCTTGGCAGCAAGCTCGGACTTCCGAATGACTTTGTTGTGAAGGCGATTCAGGCCACAGGGAACTACGGCGAGATCTACGACCGTCATCTGGGCCCTGACACTGATGTGGCGATTCCCCGTGGCGCCAATCGGCTGGCGGAAGACGGCGGTTTGATGATTGCCCCGCCATTCACCTGATGCGGCGCCGCAATCTCCTCATCCAGCTCGGCATCAGCATCCTGCTGCTCGCTCTGCTGGGGTTGTTGATCAACAATCTGGCGGTGAATCTGATCCGCACCGGCCTCGGTTTGGGGTTCGGATGGCTTGCTCGGCCGGCGGGTTTTGCACTGGCGGAATCAGCGCTCCCCTACACGCCTTCCGATAGTTACCTCTGGGCTCTCACCATCGGCTGGCTCAACAGCCTCAAAGTGATCCTGGCCGGCCTTGTGCTGGCAACGATTCTGGGGGTGGCCGCAGGCGCTGCCCGCAGCAGCGGTCATCGTCTGCTGCGGAGCCTGGCCGGCGCCTATGTCGCGCTGATTCGCCAGGTCCCGTTGCTGTTGCAGCTGTTGTTCTGGTATTTCGTGGCCTTTCTTGGGCTGCCGGAAACACCAGTGGGTGGCCTGATTCAGCTGTCCAATCAGGGGATTGCCCTACTGGGATTGAAGCTCAGCGTTGAGTTCTGTGCCGTGCTCACAGGATTAACGGTGTTCACCGGCGCTTCAATCGCTGAGATCGTGCGCGGTGGCATCAATGCGGTGCCCCGAGGCCAGTGGGAAGCCTTCCGCAGCCTCGGTCTCGCCGAAGGTTTGGGTTTGCGGCGGATTGTGCTGCCACAGGCACTCCCCGCGATCCTGCCGGCCCTCACCAGTCAATATCTCAATCTCGCCAAGAACAGCACCCTCGCGATTGCCGTTGGCTATGCCGATCTTTATGCCGTTAGCGACACCACGATCACGCAAACCGGTCGGGCCATTGAGGGATTCCTGCTGCTCCTGCTGAGTTTTCTGCTGCTGAATCTTTTGATCAGCGGGGGTATGGCGGCCGTCAACGGGGCAGTGCTGGGGAGACTGCGGAGGAGCCGTTGATGAACCGTTGGATCGATCGCTTGATCACGCTTCTTTTGGTGGCCTTGCTGGGTTGGGGCGGGTGGACTCTGTTGCATTGGTTGCTGCATGCAGCGGATTGGTCCGTTGTGGTGGCCAACCTGCCGCTTTATGCAGTCGGGAGCTATCCCGCTGATCAACGTTGGCGGCCTTTGCTCTGGATCACCGCGCTGATCCTGCTGATTGCTGCCACTCTGCTCGGCCCGCGTCAGGGAGGCCTTCGTCGCGCCTTGCCACTGCTCTGGCTCGCGATGGCGCCAGTCGGAGTGTGGTTGCTTGTGGGAGGCTTTGGCCTGCTGCCGGTAGGCACGCGCGATTGGGGCGGGCTCACGCTCACGCTGTTGCTCACTGCTGGGAGTGGCCTGCTGGCCCTCCCCCTTGGCGTGATCCTGGCGCTGGGTCGCCGCAGCGCTCTCCCTGTTTTGCGTCTGAGCAGCACTGCTTACATCGAATTGATGCGCGCAGTGCCACTCATCGCCGTGTTGTTCTTCGGGCAGCTTCTGATTCCTTTGTTTCTGCCGCCAGGGCTGGAGATCAATCGCGTGCTCAGGGCTGTGCTCGCCTTTGCCCTCTTCGCGGCGGCTTACATCGCTGAAGATGTGCGAGGTGGTCTTCAGGCGATTCCACCAACCCAGCGGGAAGCGGCCGCGGTGCTCGGACTGTCGCCCGTGCAGACCCTGCAGCTTGTGGTTCTTCCCCAGGCTCTGAGGATTGCTCTCCCCTCACTCACCAACCAGGCGGTTGGTCTGTTGCAGAACACCAGTTTGATGGCGATTCTCGGCCTGGTGGAACTGCTGGGAATCAGCCGCAGTCTGCTGGCCAATCCGGCCTTCATCGGCCGCTATCTCGAGGTGTATCTCTGGTTGGCTGCGGTTTACTGGCTGGCGTGCACGGCGATGGCTCTGCTGGCCCGTCACCTGGAAGTCCAGCTCGATCCCGTTCGTTCAAGCCTTCGTTCAAGCCGATGACCGTCGCCATCCGTGCCACTGATCTCGTGAAGAGCTACACCCCGGGGCTGCGTGCCCTGGATGGGGTGAGCCTGCAGGTGACAAGCGGCGAGGTGCTGGTGGTGATGGGCCCTTCCGGTTCTGGGAAGAGCACCTTGATCCGCACGTTCAACGGGCTTGAGACCCTGGATTCCGGAGAGCTCGATGTGCTTGGTGTTCGCTTGGACGCAGCCCATGAGGAGCGGCAGGTGCGGGCGATCCGGCGCCGGGTTGGGATGGTGTTTCAGCAGTTCAACCTGTTTCCCCATCTCTCGATTCTCGACAACATCACGCTGGCGCCGATCAAGGTGCAGAAGCGATCCAAGCCTGACGCGGCGGAAAGGGCCATCGCCCTGCTGGATCAGATGGGTATCGGTGAGCAGGCCCACAAGTTTCCAGCGCAACTGAGCGGCGGACAACAACAGCGTGTTGCCATCGCCCGGGCTTTGGCTCTCGACCCGGAGGTGATGCTGTTCGATGAACCCACCAGTGCCCTGGACCCCGAGCGGGTGAAGGAGGTGCTGGATGCGATGCGCCAGTTAGCGAAACGGGGCATGACGATGGTGGTGGTCACCCATGAACTCGGCTTTGCCCGTGAGGTGGCGGATCGCGTCATGTTTATGGATCAGGGTCAGGTCGTCGAGACCTCTGATCCCCAAACCTTCTTCACCAGCGCCAGGGAAGAGCGCAGTCGCAGGTTTCTCAGTCAGATGATGTGATGGAGTAGTCGACCCGCTCATCATCCGAGCAGCAGAAATCGCCGTAGTAGCGCTCGAGAACGTCGTAGGCCTCGTCGTAGCTGTTGAATCGACGACGGGTCATCTGGTCTTCCAGACCATCTGTGCGGGCAAGGTGAAAGGTTGGTTGGTCTTCGTGGTCAGGCTTCACGGGCTGGAATGCGTGATAGGGCCTGTTCAACAGCAGCCAGTTCCCGTTCGGTGTCTAACCAGCTTTCGTTTCCGATCGGCAGACTCTGCACCTGTTCCGCCAATTGCATCCGGAGCTGTTCGAGGCGCAGGTCAAGGCCGCGGCGGAGTTGAAG
>CAZJLQ010000023.1:0-10646 GCA_964546675.1 uncultured Synechococcus sp. | reverse complement strand
CTCTGGTGCGAGAGGGCTTCTATGTGTGGCGATGATCTCGTCAGTCTTCGCCAGGCCTTCAACAGTTGCTTTGCGTGCTTCTTGTAGAGTGTTGCCTGCCTTTCATCGCCATTGGCGTTTGTCGATGGCTTGGATGAGCTCAGCAAGAACTTTCCTTTGGAAGGAGAAGCCAAATGTGCCTTACACCTTGATGAGGGATGGCGTGGCGGGTTGCGCAGCGGCACCAGAAAGTTGGCCGGTCCACCACACAATGCTGGCTATGACAGGCTTCAAGGCCGACCCCCCGGGAATGGCTTCGTGGGTCGTTGTGATGATCTTGACTACAACTCCCGCTCTTTGCTGGCCAGACAGCTATGGCGTGGGATGTGTCGGTTCAAGGTGGTCGCTTGGAGCGCCCCTGGGCTCTGATGGAATCGGGCCGGGACCGTGCACCCTGAATGCACACTGAGAATCGTTGCAGCGGTAGGCAATCACACAACAATTCGCGACCGGACTGGCGTGAATGGAGGAGACAACGAAAACCAATGATCGACGAACCCGGAAGTCCTGACTGTCGTCTTGTGATCGACGCCAAACGTTCTCTCGAAGACGTGTTGAGGATCCTGGACGGGTTGCCTCACACAGATCACATTCGCCGCCAGCTTCTTTCCGTGTACAACCAGTTGGAGGGGATGCATGATCTCAAGCGAGCCGGTGGAGCAGGGGTGTCGTTCCGCTCATCCGATTGGTGCTCCAAGACCGGATATGTGATCGAGAGCTAGGAACTTCAACGCTTTTACCCCTGAGGAACAGCTCATCCCTTTCGATTCGATAGAGCATTTCTTCAACATGGCTCGTTGAGCATGGAATGGTTCCACGCCTCTGATTAAGCTGTCGGCTGCCTGAGCAGATCATCAGGGATGAACCAACATCTGTGGGTCTTGTTTTGCATCGCGTGAGTTATCGATCAGCTTGGGCGCCTTAAAATTGGTTGGAAATTGAAGGGGCTCAGTGTTTGAAAATAAGCAGCGCCCGGCTTGGCTGAATTGGCTTTTCCTGGCGATGTTCCTCTGGTCGTCCTGGCAGCTTGTCGGTTTCTGGGTTCTCAAGTTGAACGGTTGATGGCGAGCGACTGCCAATATCAGGCAAGTCCCGTCAGCCTGATCGTTCCCCAGAGGTCAAACACGCAGAAGATCAGGCCGATCACAATCAAATCCCAGGCGCGATGGCGCACAGCCCATGGTGCGAGGAACAGTTCCGCGACGCCATGCAGGGCCGTACCGACTGCGATGTGCTCAAGCACTAGCAATCCATGGGCCAGAAGGAACAGCCCACTGGCGACGAAGCGCATGGTGACTTGCCAAGTCCCGAGCAATGTCTCCTGAACAAAAAATGGATCAGCACCATAAGCGCGATGGGGCCACGGCTCAAGAGCCGGATCCGCCATCATGTAACGAATTCGTTACAAACCCATGACGGTCGGAGAGGTTTTTCTTGGCTCCCTCAACAGCGGAGTGATCACCCAAGGGGAAATGCAGTGGTTGGTCAGTCACCAGAATCAATTCAGCCGAGCCGAAGCAGCGGCAGCCCTGAGGCTCGGACGTCTGCTTGACGAAGGCGTGGTCAATCTCGGCTGCCGCTTGCCTGGGTGACACCCAAGCGTTCCACGCTCAAGCCGGAGCACTTTCGCGACCGTTTGCTTGGATCACCTGTTTCTTGCCTCGATGGTGCAGGCTTTGAGAGCGATGATGTGTCTCAAAGCTCATTTTCTGGGTAGGGATTGGTGCCGCTCACATATATTTCTAAGCTCTTTGCAACGACTGCAAAGAGCTTAGAAATATCAGCTGCCCAAATTTTTGGCTTAATAGGTATTTTGTTAAATGTTTTCTTTAATCGTAGATGTAAGAATTTTGTTTTTCATTGTTGATGGAATTTGTTTTAATCCTTGTACGGGTAGTGATTGGGGACGAAAAACTGTTCATTAAAGGGTGGGCGTTTGTAATCTCCTTGTTTTGGACGAGCTGGAATGTCAATTGGAGGAGGTGTCACGTCTTCGTAGGGCACTTTGCTGAGCACATGGCGCAGACAGTTGAGGCGGGCGCGTCGTTTGTCGTTTGCTTCGACGGTGAACCAAGGCGCTTCAGGGATATGCGTTTTCGAAAACATCACATCCTTGGCCTTCGAATACTCCACCCAGCGGTTGCGTGATTCGATGTCCATCGGGCTTAGTTTCCAGCGCCTCTCTTCGCTGTCGATTCTCCCCTGGAACCGCTTTTCCTGTTCATCGTCGTTGATGGAAAACCAATACTTCAGGAGAAGAATGCCGTCCTGCGTGATCATTCGTTCGAACTGAGGGCAGGCCACATAAAACTTCTCTACCTGCTCGGAGCTGGCAAATCCCATCACCCGCTCCACTCCGGCGCGGTTGTACCAGCTGCGATCGAACACAACAATTTCGCCAGCACTTGGGAAATGTTCGATGTATCTCTGGAAATACCACTGGGTCTTCTGCTGATCGGATGGGGTCCCGAGCGCACAAACACGGCACCCCCTGGGATTCATTGGCTCCGTTAACCGTTTGATGGCTCCACCCTTGCCTGCCGCATCACGTCCTTCAAACAGGACGATCATCCGGAACCCGGTTGCTTTCACCCAGTACTGCATCTTGACCAACTCCGTCTGGAGCTTGGCAAGGTCTTTTTCGTAGGTCGATTTCTTCAGGCGTTTGTGGTGGTTGGAAAAGCCCTCCTGGAGTTCCACAAGAATCTCTTGGGGGTTATCCACATCCCCTTCGTGATGTTCCAGAGCTTCGACGACCGCATTCATGTCGTTCTTGTGGTGCTTGCTCATGCGACCTGAAGACCGTTTTCTGTTGTCATGGCAACGGACGTTATCGACAGCGCGATCAATCAGGATTTCTGCACATTCGCCGATCGACTCTCGACCTGAAATGGAATGGTGAGGGTGGTGCAGAAACGGCCTGGACTCTTCGATCCTGAATGATCCACCAGCTCGAAGTCCATCCTGCCGTTGTGGCGCTTCACCACGTGGCTGACGATGGCCAGGCCAAGTCCGCAATGACCCTGTTCTCCACGGGCGTCGTCTAGCCGCTGAAACGGTTGTAGAGCCCGCTCCCACTGATCCCTCGGCATGCCTTCCCCCTGATCCCACACTTCAATTTGGAACGCATCGGTGGTCTGACGGAGGCGCACGACAACCGGAGCTGCGCCATAGGTGAATGCGTTGTTGATCAGATTGGCGACGGCTCGGCCCAGTGCCACAGGCCGAACCCGGGCATGGATCGGTTCCAGATCGAGTTGCAGCTGATCCGGCGGATGGCTGGCCGATACCTCCGCCAGCCATTGGTCGAGCGGGCATTCCACCAATGCTTCGCTTTCGCCGCCTCCGGCGTACAGCAAAAACTGCCCTGTGATCCTCTCGAGGGCTTCAAGGTCGCTGTTGCAGCGCTCTTTGTCGACTTGCTCCAGCTGAGGCATGGACAGTCGGAACCGCATCCGAGTGATTGGAGCCCGCAGGTCGTGAGCAATGCCGGCGAGCATCGTCTCGCGTTCGCGACGGTTGGCACCCAGTCGTCGAACCATGGCATTGAACCGTCGGGTGAGGCGCTGCACCTCCGGTGCACCATGGGCTGGAACGGTTGGCGGATCAGAGCTTTCACCCACCCTCGAAAGAGCACGCTCAAGCCCTCGCAATGGCCTTTCCACTTCGATGAGCAAATAGGCGCCGCCTGTGACGATTAAGGCGCCCACAAGTCCAACCACCAACAGCGTCGGTTCCGGTGGCCAGGCCTGCACCATGGGCAGTTCCGCACGAAGCCAAACCGGTTCGAGAGGCGAGATCAACTCAATCCAAACGTGACGGGTGCGGTCTGACCGTTTGGCCGGCAACAGGATTGGGCAATGGGAGAGTCGGGTACAAAGCTCCCTCTGCAGTCCGACGATTCTGTGGTCGAGATCCGGATCCTCACGGGTCGAGAGCGGCGGCCGGATCATTACCGCTAGGTCGAGGCCGGTGAGCTCATTGATCAGCACCGGTGGATAGCGCTCCAGTGTGAGCTCGGTGAGACGCACATTCACCGCCAGTTCTCGGCCAAGCTGCACGGTCTGCAGGCGTTCCAGCTGTCGGCCGAACAGTGCCTGCAGCAACAGCAGCCAGACGAACCATGCGCTGAACAGCAACCCGCTCCAGGCCGCGATCCTGATCAGAAGCCGCCACCAGTTGACCGCCCGCTTCATTTCAGCGGGATCGCGGTGTTCCATCCGGGACAAACACGTAGCCGTATCCCCAGACGGTCTGCAGGTATCGGGGCCGGGTCGGATCAGGCTCCACCAACTTGCGGACCCGCGAAACCTGCACATCCATGCTGCGGCTGTCGGTCTCACAGCCAGGACCACGGGCGAGTTCAATCAGGCGTTCGCGGGACAGCGGGCGATGTGGGTGCTGCACAAAGGAGGCCAGCAGGCTGAACTCGCCGCTTGTGATCACAACAGGCACACCGTCTTTGAACAGAGTGCGTGCGGAGAGGTCGAGCAGATTGTCGCCGAAACTCACCTGGCCTCCCTCAGCAACGGGAGTTCCGGCGGGCATGGCGCTCCGACGACGCAACACCGCCTCAATGCGAGCTGAGAGTTCCCGTGGGAGAAAGGGTTTGCCGAGGTAATCGTCTGCTCCCTGCTCAAGACCAATGATCCGGTCCACCGCTTCCCCACGTGCGGTCAGCATCACAACGGGCAGATCATCACCGGCATCCCTGAGCCGGCGCAGAGCTGTGAGGCCGTCATCGCCGGGCATCATCAGATCAAGCACGACCAGGTCGGGCCGCTGAAATTCCAGCCGTGCCTCCAGCTGCTTCACATCACAAAGACAGCGCACGTCGTACCCCTGATCGATCAGGTAAGTGCCGACCATCTTGCGCAATTCCGGATCGTCATCCACCACCCAGATCTTTGAGGCTTGGGACATGGCGTCGACGCAAACAACGGGCGATGTTTGCCGATGGTATGCAGGGTGCTGCGGGTTGCGGCATCAGGACAGACCTTGTCACAGCTGGTCCTGGAACGTTCACGTTTCAGTCATCGTCAGCGTCCGTGACCGTCCATAAGGTGTGGGCATGGCTTTCCCCTTGCGCTTCGGGGCCGTGGTGGTCCTGCTTGGAATGGTTGGTGGCCTGGGTCCTGCCATGGCTGGTCCCGGTCAGACGATGCGGTTGTACAACAACCGCATGGAAGCGTTGTTTGTGCGCCTGGATCGCAATAACGATGGTCGACTTGATGCGGGTGAACTGAAAGGACATCGGGCGTTGAAACGCCGCTTGAAACGCAAAAAGGGACGGCAGTATCTGCTCATCGATGATCTGAAGCCTTCGGCAGGCCAGCCCGGCGGGCGACGCTTGAAACGGCGCTTCCACAAGGCGGATTCGGATCGTGATCAACGGCTCAGCCGGGTCGAGGCTGGGTCAATTCCCTGGCTATCGCGTCAGTTTGATGGTTTTGACCTGAACCGGGATGGACACATCACCCTGCAGGAGTTGTGGGAGGTGCAGCGTTCTCTGGCTCCCCCTCAACGGCGGCCTTGATCAACCGGTCGGATGATCATGCTGATCAAACGCAGCAGTCTCCAGAGCGCTCCGAGCATCAGCACGGTTGCCAGCAGCACCATCAGAGCGATCAGCACAACCGCACCGAGCCCCAGCAGCGCTTCGAGCAATTGCTGCACGCCGCGGATCAGATCGGCCACGGCCTCACTCACCAGCAACACCACATCAACCTGTTCAGGCAGGCGCTGGAGGCCAATCACAATGCCGGCAGCAGCGGCGACCATCAGCAGGATGGCGCCCATCTGGCGGACGAGGACCCCTGCAGGAATGCGGCGACGATGCTGAAACATGCGTCGCTGGCGTGTCGGAGATGCAGGTCGCCTCACCGGCCTGTTCATGGCACGAGGCTGTGACCGGCGCCGCGCATCCAACGCTCGAATTCGATGAGAACGAGTTCGTTCGGACAATCGATCAGGGTGAGAGTGCCAACGGTGCAATCGCCATAACCGCTGTGGTGAAGAGTGAGGTGATAGCCCGAGCCACTGAGACCGCAGACTTCAGGATCACTGCGCACAACCACGTCGAGGGAGGCGCCAATACGGGCCACTCGTCGACGGAGATCAGACCAGCTGGCCGGCATGGATCAGCTCAAGATGTGCAAAATCCAGGCTAATTCTGGTCGCGTTCAGCGTTCCGTCAACGGGGATGTCTCGGTGTCGATTGGAGCGTCGGTCGTTGGTCCCGTCTCCTCAGCACCCTGCTGTTGAGGCTGAGGCGGCAGCGGGAGAACCAAAGCGATGAACGCGGTCGCGGCAAGAGCGAAACCGCCAAGGAGCGAAGGGCCGAATCGACGGCGCAGCGGGATGCGTTCCACCAGTTCATGCCGAGGCAAGGGCTGGTCCGCGGGAAGTTCCCAGGCGAGTTGGACGCGCTGATCAAGACGCAATCGATCAAGGCAGCGCACCAGATCACTCAGTTCGGCGTCGTCGAGTCGAAGCGCCAAGGGGTCAACACCCTCTCGACTGCTGCGCAGTTGCAGTTGATGAGCGTCTGAATCGGGCCCGATGCTGACGAACCCCTGATCAGTTTTGAAGGGGCGTCTGACGCCAGACAAGCAGTGGCGGGCGTAGGGCATCACCACAGCCATCAAGGCTTCGAGATGTTCCCGGGTCCCTTCCAGTTCCGGAGCAGCCACCAGCTGCAACCGCCAGCCAGACAGGATGCCAATGCTGTCGTTTGTTTGGCTGGCAGATAAATCCGGGTAACCCTCAACGAGCAAGCGGGCTGCGGTTTGTTCGTAGCGATAGGTGTTTTTTTGCATTCTTTTCAGCTCAAGGAGTCGGGTCAAGCAGGGTGGCGCGCAGGCGATCAATGCCTCCAGGGCCAGCCACAAGGGCAAGGGTTCCCACAAGCTGCCGTTGAATTCCGGCACTGAACATCGGATCCAGCAGGCGAATCACCGCTCCCCGGCGCGGGTTCATCCGTTCCTCGACCAGGTCGCGCAGGCGTTCGTCAAGAAGGTTCCAGCGTTGTTGGGTGAGCTGGTCGGGCTCACGGCTGGAGAGCAGTTGATGCAGCATTGGATAAAGCCGTTCTGCCATGGCACACACCAGGCAGATCAGTGATTCCGCATCGACAGGAGCCATTGGCTCCCGTCGTGTGGTGCGCCGCAACGGGTTGTGGCAACGGCGTTTCCAGAGTTCAACACGATTGGGGAACTGCGTCTGCATCCCCATCTGCTGGCTGGTCCAGAGCATGGCTTCTCCACCATTGAGGTCCAGGGCCTCAATGGTGAGGAGGAGGAGATCGAGCCGTTCGATGCCCCTGCGGCCGAGGCGGACTCCACTCTGCTGGGGGACGTCTGTCATGGCTGCGATGATGCCAGGGGTTATGCCCCTGCGTCATCAGGCTTTGGATCTTCAGCAGTACATCCGAGCAATTCCTGACTTCCCCAAGCCCGGAATTTTGTTTCGGGATATCGCTCCTTTGCTCAAATCCCCGGATGCGATGGCAGAGGCCATCCGGCAGCTTGGCGTTGTCTGTTCGTCTGTGAAGCCGGATTTGATCGTTGGGATTGAGTCGCGGGGCTTCATCGTTGGAACACCTCTCGCCCAGGCTCAAAACCTCGGTTTTGTTCCGGTGCGCAAACCCGGGAAACTCCCCGGTGAGGTGATCGGCCTCGATTACGCGTTGGAGTATGGAAGTGATCGTCTGGAGATTCAGGCCGATGCCCTGAGTGGGTCGCCCAGAGTGCTTGTGGTGGATGACCTGCTTGCAACCGGAGGAACCGCTTCTGCGACCGGCGCTCTTGTTAAGCAGGCGGGTGGCGAGTTGGCCGGTTATGCGTTTCTGATTGAACTGGAGGGTCTGGGGGGACGTCAGAGTCTGGACGAGGAGGTTCCAGTGAGCTCTCTTCTGCACTACTCCTGAATGCTTTGCCAGTCGAAGACCTGCTGCAGCTGATCAAGACTGAGCAATCCGAAACTCCAGAGCACAATCGGAAGGGGAGCCTGCTCCAGCTCGGCTTGCCTCAGCCCCAGGTTCAAAGCGTTGGAGCTGAGTCCAAGTCGCCTCTGCAGGAAATCCTGAAGCTCACGCGATGGGGGCTGCTGGGGATGACTGCAGACGACCATGAGAGGGAGGAATGCAGCTTCAGTTTGACAACGGCGACAGGGCTTTGAGAGGACCGTTCGTCATCGCTCTGAGGCTGAGTCGCCTCAACGCTCTGGAGCCTGACAGGCACTTCAAGATCAGATGCCGCAAAGGGAGGAGCCAGACAAGGCGATTTGAGAACAAACGCACGAGCTGATCGGTGGCCAGGCTCACGAGAAGCACATCTGGCAACCGTTTGAGTTGATAGCTCCAGGCAATGCGATTCGGGTTTGACGGTTTGTTGATGAGAGCCACCAGCGTGGAGACATCCCGCCAACACAAGTTGAGTCCTTGGCCTCCAACGGGGTGGCACCGGTGAGCGGATTCACCGATCAGCACCCCATGCCGGGTTCCGAATTGGCGGGCAAACATCAGCTGCTGAGGAATCGCGGCAGGTTGATCGAGCAGCAGATCAGGCTCGATGTCTTCGGGCAAAACCGATGCAAGCCGATCCAGGAATGGGCCTGGTGCTAATGCGGCCCTCTGCCTGCAGAGGTTCAGAGGTGCACTCCAGACAACCTGGTGGGAGCCGTCGCTGAGCGGCAAAACCGCAAGAGGGCCTTCCGGCCTGAAAAGTTCGTAGGCGGAACCCTGCTTGGCTCCTCGAAGAGCAACCTTTGCCGTCAGACAGCCCTGTATATACGAGTGCTCAATGGTCTTGATCCCCCAAGACTGTCGCGTAGCGGAGCGTGGACCATCTGCCGCAACAACGAAGCAGGGCTCTTTCGGTAGATCACAAGTGCCGCCAAGTTGGAGCACCACATTCTCAGACTTGCCAAGCCGATTGAGCAGCAGCTCCATGAGCGGCTTGTGATCAAGGATCCATCCGATCGCTCCATGGCTGCGGGATGCAGGATCCAGGTCTGCCAAAGAGAAAATAACTTTTTGATTGCAGCCCTGATCGCGAAGATCGAGACTGGAAAAGGGTGTGAGGCTGGGGAGAAGATCCTCCCAAAGGCCTAAATGAGAGAAAAGGCGGCGGCTGGAATGGGTGATGGCATAGGCCCTGCTTCTTGAAGCCAAAGCCTCTGCAGTCTGGAGGTCGCTCAACACCACCGAATGCGTCTCGGCGAGAGCTAAGGCGAGGAGAGCTCCACTAGGCCCTGCTCCGACCACATGAATTGAAGAAAGACGGGTGAAGGCCATCCTTGGAGTGTGGACGACCTTCACCGCGAACCGTGGATTTCAAAGGGTTGGATCGCTGATGGAGCGATCAGCCCAGGCCAAGCAGCCCGTGCGTGAACGCTTCGCCTCCGAGAGCAATCTCCGTGGCCAGAAGAGCAATGAATCCGAGCATGGCCATCCGACCATTCAGCTTTTCAGCCCTGTCATGGAAGCCCCAGCCGCGCTCAGATTCCACAACCTCCATGCGGGGTTCAGATGCAAATGCATTCAGCCGACCACCGTCTTCGGTGGTAACAGTGGCGCCACGGATCACTGGAGCGGAAGCAGAAGGGGTTTGGGCCATGACTGATCGAGCACTCAATGCAAAGAAGTGTAAACCAGTTTTAAGAAATGTGTAACAGGCTGGGCAGTCTTAGCGCCGTGCCAGGCGCATCTGGCACAGCTCTTCAAAGGCAGGCCTCAAAAGGAAGGGGTATTCACCCACCCACATCCGCGCCGCAGGAAGCCACGCATCGCTCAACGCACCGATGCGTGAAAAGTCTTTCCTTTCGCTCAGAACGAGGCAGCGGATCAATGCTCCTCGGCGGATCGATTGGTGCTTCTTTTCCATTGGAAAGGCCAGGCGACCGAGGTAGCCGTCCTCGTCCTCCAATTCCAGGAGCATCCAAGTTCGTCGATTCTCCACAAGTTCCAGCTGCCCGCGGCTGTCCGCCTGTTCATGGCGGTTCTCCACCCGTTCGCGGGTCTCGACCTCAACGACTTCTCCCTCGAACAGAGCGGCAGCCGGGTAGCGACGCAGGGTTGCATTTCGCTGGCCTGCTTGCAGGATCGGCCCCCACAACACATAAAGAAGAAAGACCACACCTGTCACAAGCCAGAACGGTCCCCAACGGCTGGTCATCTGGCTCTGGCTGATCAACAGCGTGATCACACCGCCGATGGTTGCGATCATCACGCGCTGCAGGATCTCACGGGGCTTCCCCAGTGCAGTCCGGAACTGGTTGCCTGTGGCCACAGCTGGAATCAGGCGCTGCAGTTCACCGGGGCGAAGCGGAATCAGCATCGGTAGGCAAATCAGATCAGCCGTTCAAGGCCATAGACAAGTTTGGAAAGGTCGCGCACCTTGCGCACGGTGAGGAGCACCCCAGGCATGTAGGCAGAACGATCGATCGTGTCGTGGCGCAGGGTGTAGGTCTCCCCTGGTGCGCCGAACATCACTTCCTGATGCGCCACGAGCCCAGGCAGTCGGATCGAATGCAAATGAAGACCGCTCTCCCGACGGCCGCCGCGTGACCCTTCGAGGGATTCGTGCTCATCCACTTCGGCTGGATTG
>CAZJLQ010000022.1:0-10782 GCA_964546675.1 uncultured Synechococcus sp. | reverse complement strand
GGAGAACCGCACGATCAGCCATGACGTGCCCGAGGGCGATTACATCCTGCGGAGTTTTGAATTGCAGGGTGATCCCTTGCCCTTCTCCTGTCGCAACGGATGTTGCACGAGTTGTGCGGTTCGCGTGCTGGATGGATCCATCGATCAGCGTGAGGCGATGGGCCTGTCACGGGAACTGCGTCGCCAGGGCTATGGGCTCCTCTGTGTGGCCAGAGCCACAGGCCCGCTCGAAGCGGAGACCCAGGATGAGGACGAGGTGTATGAACTGCAGTTCGGACGGCACTTCGGCCGTGGTTCCGTTCGATCTGGCCTCCCCCTAGATGAAGAGTGACGAAGCACACCACAACCTGCGCAGCAGCGGCTGCGGCAGCGGGTTTGAACCAAGACCGCATTGCCCAGCTCACCGAAATTGCACGGTCAACGGCAGATCTCGGTGGAGCCGAATTGATGCGGCACTACGGCAAGGTGTCTTCGATCAACAACAAGGGACCTGTCGGAGACCTGGTGACCAATGCCGACCTCTCCGCAGAAGCATTGATCCTGGAGCGGTTGAGCAGCCTCACTCCGGAGATCGCTGTGTTGGCCGAAGAAAGTGGTCCAACAGGCGAACAGGAGGGATTGCGCTGGTGTGTCGATCCCCTCGACGGCACCACCAACTTCGCCCATGGATACCCTTTTTTCGCAACGTCAATCGGGTTGACCTGGCGACAACAACCGATCCTCGGCGCGATCGCAGTTCCATTTCTTCGGGAAACCTACTGGGGTGCACCGGGACTCGGGGCCCATTCCAACGACACACCGATCAAGGTGAGTGCATGCAGCAGCCTTGATGAAGCCCTACTTGTCACCGGGTTCGCCTACGACCGACAAACCCGCCTGGACAACAATTACGCCGAATTCTGCTGGTTCACGCACCGAACCCATGGCGTGCGTCGTGGTGGCGCAGCTGCGGTTGATCTGGCCTTCGTTGCCGCAGGACGGCAGGACGGTTATTGGGAGAGGGGGTTGGCACCCTGGGATCTGGCGGCAGGGGTTGCCCTGGTGGAATTGGCAGGGGGAGTCGTGACCGGATACCAGGGCGGACCGTTCACGATCAGCTCGGGACGGGTCCTGGCCAGCGGTCCAGCGCTCCATCCAAAGCTGGTGGAGGAACTCAGCAAGGTCAGACCCTTGAGTGGGGACTGTTTCGGAGCGCCAGAGATCACGGCCATGGGATCCTGATCAAGGACGACAACTACCGGATATGGCGCTGCAACCTGCAGCTGGCGCAAGGGATCTGAATCCCCGTCAAGTCGAGAACAATCGTCGCTTGAGTGAGCGTCTGGCCACCGTGTATCGACTCTGGGGATATGACGAAGTGTCCCCTCCACGGGTCGAGCGTCTGGACACACTGATGGCTGGTGGGGCGATCGACAGCGGAGATGTGGTCCGCCTGGTGGCCGATGAACCGCTCGGACTGCGTCCGGAAATGACTGCCTCCATTGCCCGTGCAGCCTGCACACGACTGGCATCCAGGCCACGCCCTCTGAGGCTTTGGGCCTCAGGCACCGTGTTTCAGAGCCGTTCAGCCGATGAAGGAGGCCTGTCGATCGAGGAAAACCTCCACAGCGGTGTTGAACTTTTCGGCGTCAAGGGGATTGAAGCTGAAATGGAGCTTCTCTCCCTTCTTCTCGCTGCTGTGGAGACACTGAAGCTTGGGGATGGTCAGCCACCCAAATTGCTGATCGGGCACACAGCGCTGATGAACCTGGCACTGCAGTCCTTCGATCAGCAGACCCAAAACACAATTCGTTCAGCGCTGACCCACTTCGATCGCCTCGCCATCGAACAGATGGAACTGCCGGAGATGGAGAGGGACGCCTTGCTCCAGCTCCTGGACAGTCGGGGAGAACTGGAACAGGAAGTGAGCAGGTTGGAGGACCGGTTCGGATCCCAACCGGTGTTCTCCGATCTGAAACGGCTCAATGATCTCCTGGCGCCCTCAGCCGCTGAACAGGGGGTGATCCTTCAACTCGATCCAACGTTTCAACCTGTCTTCGAGCTTTATACGGGTTTGGTGTTCCAGTTGGTCTGCCAGGGGAAATCTGCACCGGTGGTGATCGCCCGTGGTGGGCGCTACGACGATCTCGTCGGCCGTTGTGGCGCCAAAGGCAGTGCTGCAGCAGGGGTCGGCTTCAGCTTGGCCATCGATCCAATCCGCGAATTGCTGGCGGATCCGGCCGAGGAGGACGATCGGCACCGGGCTGTATTGGTGGCCTTTGCCAAAGGCACTGCTCTGGAAGTTGCCCTGCAGCGACAGAGGACATGGCATGCCCGTGGAATGCGCGCCATGGTGGAACTGTCTCCGTTGGCGAGCAAAACGGAGGCGGAAAAAATGGCTGAAGCCCGTGGTGCCTTCCAGCTCGACTGGATCAATCCGTAGGATCCGAACACCAGGTTCAAGGGAATGCCTCACACCATCGTCACGGACGTCTGCGAAGGCATTGCCGATTGTGTTGATGCATGTCCGGTGGCATGCATCGATCAGGGATCTGGAAAAAACAAAAAAGGCACGGACTTCTACTGGATCAATTTCGACACATGCATCGATTGCGGCATCTGCCTTCAGGTCTGCCCGGTTGATGGAGCGATCATGCCGGAAGAGAGGCCAGATCTTCAAAAAGCCGCTTGAGGGCTAACTCAGAGCCCCCCCTGCAAGTGGTTGTTTGTGCGCGCGATGGCCGACGAGACGAATCACCAACAGGAGGAGCGTGAACACGAGAAACGGCAGGTAGAAATCCTTAGGCCCCTCTTTGGTGTGTTGGACATAGGTCAGAACGAACTGAGCCCAGAGCCAGTAACTGCCAACAAGATGCAGCCGTTTCCAGTTCTTCATTCCCATCCAGCGCTGGGCTGAATTGGTTGATGTCCCAGCCATTAACAACACAAAGGCGTAACCAAGACCACCGAACAGCCACTTGCCCATCGACTGCTCACTCAAAAACGGTTCTGGGAAGCCGATGGAGATCGCCACAATTAGCGCAAGATGGATCAAGTGGGAGCCCGCGAAACTCAAACCGATCCAGCGCCTGTTTTGCAATGTCCAGGTGGTGAGAGGAGACCGCCAAAGGCGATGAACACTGGAAGCGATGAACGCGATCGAAAAAAGGATTAGAGACGATCGGCCGGTGGCATCGATCCCACTCGTGATTGACGCTGCACTCCAGCCGGATACTGCGAAGTGAATCGCAAGAAACGCAAGGACAAGCACAACAACCGAGGCTGTGATCGCCGATCCCTGAAGTTTCATCTGTACCTGCCCAAAGCATCATTCTGATCCCATTGTTCAGGCCGTTCAACTGAGGTACGGAGACCCCCCCCGATCCCGCCATTGAGGAAGGCACGCCCTCATTCCTAAGGTCTGTACTTTCGTGTTGCAGACATGGCGGTGCTGGACGAGCAGGGTCAGATTCAGATCCACACCGAAAATATTTTTCCAATCATCAAAAAGGCCGTTTACTCCGGCCATGAAGTATTCCTGCGGGAACTTGTCAGCAACGGTGTTGATGCGATCAGCAAGCGACGCATGGCCGCCATGGCTGGTGACTGCAGCGAGGGAGAGGATGGCACCATCAGCATCCGCATCGACCGCGAAGCAAAAACACTCACCATTTCCGATAACGGCATCGGAATGACGGCCGATGAAGTGAAGCGCTATATCAACCAGGTCGCATTTTCAAGTGCCGAAGATTTCCTCGAGAAATACAAGCAGGAAGACGATGCCATCATTGGCCACTTCGGTCTTGGCTTCTACTCAAGCTTCATGGTGGCTGACCGGGTCGAACTGGTCAGCCGTTCAGCCAAACCAGAGACGGAAGCTGTTCGCTGGAGTTGTGATGGCTCACCAAATTTCAATCTGAGTGCTGCAGAGCGTGAACAACCTGGCACCGATGTCATTCTCCACCTGATGGAGGAGGAGCTTGAGTATTTAGAACCGACAAGAATCCGCACGCTGATTAACACCTATTGCGATTTCATGGCGGTGCCGGTGCAGCTCGAAGGCGAAACAGTCAACAAACGCGAGGCGCCTTGGCGAAAGAGTTCTCGCGATTTGACAGACAAAGATTACATCGATCTTTACCACTACCTCTATCCATTTCAGGGGGATCCCTTGCTTTGGGTTCATCTCAATACGGATTATCCATATAATTTACAAGGTATTTTATTCTTTCCAAAGCAATCCGGTCGGGCTGATTGGGAAAAAGGTGAAATCAAACTTTATTGCAACCAGGTCTTTGTAAGCGATTCCATTAAAGAAGTCGTTCCGCGGTACTTATTGCCTCTTCGTGGAGTCATTGACTCTCCAGACATTCCCTTGAATGTCAGTAGAAGTGCGTTGCAGACTGATCGTCGGGTGCGCTCGATCGGCAACTTCGTTGCCAAGAAGGTTGCCGACCGTTTGCGCAACCTGAAGCAGGACAACCCCGCTTCCTACGCCGAAGCATGGGATGCATTGGCGCCCTTCGTGAAAATCGGAGCGATGGAAGATGAAAAATTCGCTGACCAAGTTGCTGAACTCATTCTGTTCGGCACCACGGCAGAACCCAGTGATGCTGAGGATTCATCAGATCCGATTGGAACCGCAGGCAAGGCCTACACAACATTGGAGGGATACCGCTCGAGGCTTTCCTCGGACAACAGCAACCGCATCCTTTACAGCACTGACGATGTTGCCCAGGCCAACGCATTGAATCTCTGGACATCCCAGGGCTCAGAAGTTCTCAAACTTGAGACGGTGATCGACACGCAATTCATTCCATGGTTGGAGCATCGCCATGAGGAGCTGAAATTCCAACGGGTTGATGCCGAGCTTGATGACAGCTTTAAGGATGAACCGACCGAACTTGCCGATCAGGATGGCGAAACCCAATCGGAATCCTTGCGCACCCTGGTGAAATCGGCTCTGTCCAATGACAAAGTCACCATTCAGGTTCAATCCCTCAAAGCCGATAACGCACCACCGGCCATGATTCTGCTGCCGGAGCAAATGAGACGGTTGAACGATATGGGAGCCCTGATGGAGCAACGCCTCCCAGGATTGCCGGACCACCATGTTCTGCTCATCAACCGGCGTCACCCTCTGGTGGAGGGCCTTCTCAAGCTGAAGTCTGGGGCTGTTCTGGTCGGCACAAGTGCAGCGTCACCGAGCGAGCAGCTGGCCATGGACCTCAGCAGACACCTCTATGACATGGCCCGTTTAGGGGTCGGCGGGCTTGAGCCCAATGAACTGGCAGGTTTTCAAACCCGCAGTGCTGAACTGATGGGGGAACTCATGAAGCGTTCCCTCTGAGCGACGACCCCAGCTTTGTTAAAGTTGTTGTTTGGTTCTTCTCGGAGAATCAAACAACAACACAAGAAACAGGACGACGTCATGTCACGGGTGTGTCAGCTCACGGGTACTCGCGCCAACAACGGCATGGCCGTGAGTCATTCCCACATCCGCACAAAGAAGCTGCAGCAAGCCAACTTGCAACAGCGTCGCCTGTGGTGGGCTGAAGGAAAACGCTGGGTCAATCTCCGCGTCACCACTCGCGCACTCAAAACGATTCAAAAGAAAGGTCTTGGTGCCTATGCCAAGTCCCTCGGCATCAATCTCGCCAAACTCTGACCCTCCCAGACGCATGCAGCGACGCGACCTTCTGATCCGATCCGCCGGGTTGCTCGCTGCCCTGACCTTCAGGCCGAAGCAACTGAGTGCCCTGGGTGGCCCCGTCCTGGAAACAGGACGCAAAGTTCCAGCCTTCGATCTGCCTGGGTCAAGCCGAACCAATCCTGATCAAAATCACTGGACCCTCGACGATTTTCGGGGGAAGTGGTTGGTTCTCTATTTCTATCCAAGAGATTTCACAGGTGGATGCACCATCGAAGCCAGGGGTTTCGAGAGCATGCATGAGGATTATCTTTCAGTCGATGCTGAGGTGGTTGGAATCAGCGCTGACAGTGTTGATGATCACGAATCTTTTTGCTCTAGCGAACAACTCAGTTTTCCATTGCTCTCCGACCCGGATGGCAATGTGAGCAAACAGTACGGATCATGGATGGCTCCGTATTCATTGCGCCATACCTTCTTGATCGACCCTGAGGGAGTGCTGCAAGAGCGTTGGGTGGCCGTTCGACCCTCAGGTCACGCTCAGGAAGTGATGGACTCACTGAGGAATTTGCAGAGCAACACCTCAATTTGACAAATGCGCTCCGCTCGTGAAGGGTGGTTTGAGCTTGCAGCTCCAGGACTGAATGGCAGTAGACGAGGGGCGCAGCTCATTCATCATTCTTTATCACCGGACCCCTTTCGATGAGGGAAAAGGTGAGAATGGGCAGCGGATCTGGATGGATCAGAAAAGCCCAAATGGCATCATCCCAACGCTAAGAAATCTTTTCCGCAGTGCAAAAGATGGAACGTGGATTGCCTGGCGCCGAGTGGATGATCCCGAAAACGTCGAAGACGAAAGAATTACAATGGATAATCCTTCAGAATTTACGTTAAGGCGTATTCCATTACACGATAATCAAATCAATAGTTTCTATCACGTTACTTCGAAAGAATGTTTCTGGCCAATTCTGCATACATTCCCCACCCACTTCAATGTCAACAATGCTGACTGGGGGATCTTCGAAGAAGTTAACCGTCGTTTTGCAGAAGCTGCCTGCCGAGAGGCTGCACATGGAGCCACAGTTTGGGTGCACGACTACAACCTTTGGCTTGCTCCTGGTTATCTGCGTGAACAACGTCCAGATCTAAAGATTGCGTTTTTTCATCACACGCCTTTCCCCAGCAACGATGTCTTTGCGATTCTCCCCTGGCGAGAGCAGATCCTTGAAAGTCTTCTTTGCTGTGATGTCGTCGGATTTCATATTCCCCGGTACACCGAAAACTTTGCTCGTGCAGCAAGCACATTGATCGGGGCGAAGCGGGGTCCCAAGCAACCCGTTGACACAAAGTTCATCACGGTTGGTTCGGCGCTTTGCGAAGCAACTGTGACGGAATGGCTTCAGTACAAGGAGCAGAAAGTGGAGTTACTGAGTTCTCCTGTGGGAACTTCACCCGACGTGATCCAGGAACTTGCCTGGAGCGCCTCCGTGGAGAGCCACGGTGAGCTGATCGTGCAGGACACAAAAAAAGGCCGGAAATTAATCCTCTCCGCCAGCCGAGTTGATTACACCAAAGGCAACGAAGCCCTGCTGCTGGCCTTTGAACGACTTCTGGAACGTCGGAAAGATCTTCACGGTGAAGTGGTCCTGATGTTGGCCTGCGTGGCCGCTGCCAGCGGCATGAAGATCTACGAGGAAACCCAGAGAACCATCGAAGAAATGGCGGGTCGAATCAATGGACGCTTCAGTCAGATCGATTGGGTCCCCGTGCGCTTCTCCACACGGCGGATTCCCTATGACGAAATGGTTGCATGGTTCTGTCATGCGGACATTTGCTGGATCACCCCGTTGAGGGACGGTTTGAATCTCGTCGCGAAGGAATACGCCGCTGCGAGACGCAACAGAGGGGGTGTCCTCGTCCTCTCTGAATTCACGGGGGCTTCTGTTGTTCTCGATGGTGCGGTTCTCACCAATCCCTATTCGAATCGGCGCATGGATGAGGCGATTGAGGGGGCTCTAGCCATGTCAGAGGATGAGCAGAGGGATCGCATGGGGCTGATGACAACAGCCGTTGAGCGCTACACCGTCAAAGACTGGGCCGAAGAACAAATGAATGGCCTTCAGGAGCCCGTGGCCCCATGACGATCGGGCGACGGCTCCTGATCATGGTTCTCACCCTTTTGATGGTTCTTGGTTTCGGGGTGGGATGGAGCCGTGTCCACACAGTTGAAGACGTCAGGATCCTGATGCCTGCGCCGTTTGTTGATGCGACGGCCTCACTGGTGGATCGCTTCAACGCCGAGCATCAAGGTCGGATCCATTTGTCGATCACGCGGGGCCCGCTCATAACGGAATCAATCAGTGATCTGGCGATCAGCAGCCTTTTGCTCGGGGACCCTCCTTTTGACAGCCTGCTGATGGATGTCACTTGGCTTCCCAAATATGCCGAAGCTGGTTGGCTTGAGCCTTTGGATCGCTGGTTTGACAGTGGCGATGAAGACGCCCTGATCAAAGGGGCCCGGCTGGGCAACAGCTACGAGGACCATCTCTACCGCTGGCCTCTGGTGGCTGATGTGGGGATGCTGTACTGGCGAACAGACCTGATGGAGGAACCACCCTCCACGCCTGATCAGCTGATTGAAATCAGCGAGCGCTTGCAGGCCGCTGGTTCTGCAAAGTACGGATTCGTCTGGCAGGGACGCCAGTACGAAGGGTTGAGCTGCGACTTTCTGGAAATCATCAGTGGCTATGGAGGGCACTGGTTGAATCCGATGACGGGTCAACCGGAACTGGACAGTGCAGCCGCCAATCAGGCGGCGCAATGGATGGAGTCACTTCTGGTGAAGAAGATCAGCCCAAGGGCGGTGACCAACTTTGCCGAGTCAGAAACACTGCAGGCCTTCAAATCCGGAGACGCCGCCTTCATGCGCAACTGGCCCTACGCCTTTGCCGAGCTGCAGAAGGACGACAGCTCGGTTCGAGGGAAGGTTGGGATCACAACGATGGTGGCCGAACCAGGGCAACAACCACGAGCAACATTGGGCAGTTGGGGTTTGTCATTGCTGAAGGGGTCTCCCCACCAGGATGCGACGGTTGAAGCGATCCGCTACCTCACTTCAGAACGCGCACAGCGCGAACGGTTCATGGAGAAGGGGTACACCCCAACCCAGCAATCGCTGTTCACGGATCCGGCCTTAACCGAACGTTCACCGGTGCTGCCCGACATCGGAAAGGCTCTGGATGTGGCGATCGAACGGCCACCCACCCCGCTCTATGCCCAGCTGAGCGATGTGTTGCAGCGGCGCCTGAGCGCAATTCTGACGGGAGAACAACCCGTGAAACCCGCCATGGATGAGGCTCAGGCTGGCAGTGAAGTGATTCTCAAATCAGCGGGAGGCAGCGTATGAATGTGTTGCTGGCGTTACCGGCACTGCTGCTGATTGCCCTGGTGTTCGGATGGCCGATGGCCCGCTACACCTGGCTCAGCTTTCACGCTGATTCCGTTCTCACGGGGCTGGTTCCAATCCCAAATGGGGGGGCCAACTGGGTGCGACTGCTGTCGGATGCGCGCTTCTGGCAAGACAGCCTCCAGACCGCACGTTTCGCCCTGGTGTCTGTGTCCTTGGAGCTCCTGCTCGCCCTTGCGATCGCGCTGTTGCTCGATCAGCGTTGGCGGGGTCGTGGTGCAGTGCGTGCGCTCACCCTGCTGCCCTGGGCACTCCCCACAACCATGATGGCCCTTGGTTGGCGATGGATTTTCAACACGCCCTATGGCCCGCTTGAGCAGCTCGCGGCTGCGCTCGGCATCCCACCCCTCAATCTTCTTGCTGATCCGAATGTCGCCTGGATGGCCACGGTTGCCGCTGATGTCTGGAAAACAACGCCGTTCATCACCTTGATTCTTCTGGCAGGACTGCAGACGATTCCTGCAGATCTGTATGAAGCCTTTCGGTTGGAGGGGGGCCAGCCCTGGCAAGGCCTGCGATCGATCACCCTGCCTCTACTGACGCCCTACATCCTGCTGAGCCTGTTGTTCCGACTGGCGCAAGCCTTTGGCGTTTTTGATCTGGTTCAGGTTCTCACCGGTGGGGGGCCAGCCAGCAGCACGGAAAGCCTTGCTCTTTATGCCTACCTAAATGCAATGCGTTTCTTGGATTTCGGATACAGCGCCACGGTGATGCTGGGCGGATTTCTGATGCTGACACTGGTCATCGTGATGGCAGCAATCGCACTGCGATCCATCGGTGTATTGCGTCCGATTAAATGATGAAACAACGGCAACTCTGGATCGTGCTGTTGCTGGCTTGGTCCCTCGCTCCAATGGTGTGGCAACTGATCAGTTCCTTCAGCACGAACGATGCATTGATTGCAACGCCAATGGCCTTTCAAGAGCGTTGGACATTGCAGAACTACAGAGAGCTCTGGCAGAGCGATCCCCCGTTCTGGCTTTATTTGATCAACAGCACCATTGTTGCCAGTGTTTCAACATTGCTGACCTTGGTTTTGGCCCTTCCTGGTGCCTACGGAATCGCACGACTACCAAAGTTATGGCGTCAAAATAGCCGACTGTTCATCACTGCCGCAGCACTGTTCCCCTATGTCCTGCTGTTTTTGGCCCTGTTGGAACTGGCAAGAACATTCCAACTTGGCAATAACCTGATGGCTTTGGCTTTGCCTTACTCAGCACTGTCAATGCCATTGGCTCTCTTGCTGCTCAGCGCAGCATTTGAGGGATTGCCTCAAGATCTTGAAGATGCAGCCTGCCTTGAAGGGATGGGGCTTCTGCAACGATTGCGCTGGATTTTGATTCCATTGATCAGTCCTGCCACTGCAAGCACGGGAATCCTTGTCTTTCTCTTTGCCTGGAATGAATATCCCGTCGCTCTGACTTGGATTAGCGATGCCAAGATGTTGACATTACCGGTTGCCATGGCCCGCATCGCCGGGACATCCGTTTATTCCATTCCCTATGGCGCCTATGCCGCAGCAACGGTGCTTGGATCCATACCACTACTTGTGCTTGTTCTGATCTTCCAAAGACAAATCGTTTCCGGCCTGACCAACGGTGCGATCAAAGGCTAAATCAACAATGCCTACAACAAGAGCATCAGTCTCAGAAATCACAGATCACTCGGGCAAGATCAGACAACGATC